>JANMUC010000827.1:0-1379 GCA_031391225.1 Deinococcales bacterium | reverse complement strand
ATAACGGCGAGATCAATACGATTGAACGTTTGCGCCGCGAGTGCGAAAGTTTGAACGTTCCGCTGACTGGCGGCAGCGATTCGCAAGACCTCAACCGCCTGCTCGAGGGTTTAATGCACGTTCACGGCTTGTCTCTGCTCGAGGCGATCGAAATGTGCTGCCCGCCGGTGGTGGGGGAGATCAAGACCTTCTCGCCAGCGCTTCAGGACACGTATGTTGGCTTGCGGCAGGCGCTCGGACCTTTGGCGCAAGGACCTGCGGCACTCGTGTTGCGTCACGGTTCGGAATGCGCGTTTAGCGTGGATGCTCTTGGTTTGCGCCCGTTGTGGTTTGGCGAAACCGAAAAAGAATTTTTCTGGTCATCTGAACGCGGTGTCCTGCCCTTGGGCGCGTTCGTCAACGACCCACGTCCACTTGCTCCAGGCGAGAAAATGGCGGTCACGATTCGGGCAGGCAGCATTCAACCGATGCCGCACCATGAGGCGCAACGCATTTTGCTCGAGCGTATTCATAACCGCGAAGCCGTCAATTTGGGCGCTCGAGTTCACTTGGCGGGTCCTGTAATGGATGCGAAAAAACCTGTTCCAACCGAATTTGAACGCCCCGAGCACACAAGTGGCGCGTTAACCGCAATGGGTTGGGAAAAATGGGACGAAGAGTACGTGCGAGCGCTTTCAGATCGTGGCGTTGAGCCGATCTCGAGCCTCGGTTACGACGGTCCGATTGCGGCATTGCGTGACCCAAAACCGAATCTTGCCGAGTTCATGAAAGAAACCGTCGCGGTGGTCACCAACCCTGCGGTAGACCGCGAACGCGAGATTGAACAATTTTCGACCCGTACCATCATGGGTCGTCGGGCGCTGCCAAACGGCAAGCTGGGCGGTACTGTCATCGAATTGATCGCCCCAGTCATGCCAACCACAGCGGCGGTTGCGCTTAAAGCTGGAACGCTGACCGTTGCACAACTCGAGTCGCAATTGATCAGCAAGCGTGTGCCGATGGAACGCTTGGTCAACAATAACTTTGGTGAACCGCTCGAGAAAAGTCTTGACCGTTTGCGTGAACGTGTGCTCGAGGCTGCCAAATCTGGCGCAGAATTGATTGTGCTCGAGGATTTGGGAATCTTGAAGGCTGGCAACATGCCGATTGATCCGACCTTGGCAATTAGCGAGGCGAATAAGGCACTCGAGGGACTTTCACCAGATGGTGTGAGCTACCGCCGTTTGATCAGTTTGGTCGTCTCGAGCGGTGCGGTTCGGAATTTGCACGATGTCATGATTTTGCTTGGACTGGGTGCTGAAGCGGTTGAACCGTGGATGATGTTTGACATTTTTGCTCCAGAACCCGAGCAAGCCGACAAGCTGCTTTCGGGCTTGGTC
>JANMUC010000821.1:0-7195 GCA_031391225.1 Deinococcales bacterium | reverse complement strand
CCTGTTTGGCACTGGCGATCGAAGCCGGAAAACGCGGTGGTGTCGCGCCCGTTGCCATGAATGCCGCCGACGAAATTGCCGTGACCGCCTTCCTCGAGCATCAACTCAGTTACCTCGGCATTCCCAAACTGATCGAACAAGTGTTAAGTGAAGCACCAATTGAGCGCCTTTCATGGGATAGCATCAATGCAACCGACGCTTGGGCGCGAACTCGAGCGACAGAATTGCTGGGCGCGTTTTAGAATTAGTTTGGAGTTTTATGTCAATTATTGTCTGGCTTATTATTATCAACATTGCCGTGTTTATTCACGAACTGGCGCATTATTCGGCGGCAAAAATCCAAGGCGTGAATGTCAAAGCCTTCTCGATTGGCATGGGTCCAATCTTGGCTCGCTGGAACGCCAAAGGCACAGAGTGGCGCATTTCATTACTGCCGATTGGCGGTTATGTGGACATTGAAGGCATGACCCCAACATTAGACGAAAATGGCAACACCGTTCCACCCAGCACGGGCATGGCGAAACTGGGGTATTGGGGCAAATTTGCGGTGCTTTTTGCGGGTCCGCTTTCAAATATTGTACTGGCAATTTTGATTATCGCCGTGGTGCTGATGGGGCAAGGCAAACCCGTCACCACCAAAAACGCCGAGTTGTACAGCATTCAGGCCGCCTCGAGCGCCGAAAAAGCGGGTTTTAAGGCATTTGATGTCATCACCAAAGTTGACAATCAACCCATCAAAGACTTTCAAGAGGTACGCCAATCTTTGTCGAGGAATGGTATCAGGACGTTTAGTGTCAAACGACTCGAGAATGGCAAAGAACGCAACCTCGAGATTACCTTTGATTGGTCGCCAGTGACCAAAGCGGGGCAGAAACGCCCGATTTTTGGGGTCAGTATTGGCGCAGAACAATTTTACAAACCTGTCGCACCGCTTCAAGCTTTAAGCGATTCAACCACGACGTTGCTGGGCGCAATTCCATTGTATGTTTCCAAAATTTTTGAGGGCATTTTTAACACTTTCGCCTTCAAGCCCTCCGATGTCTCAGGTCCAGTCGGAACGGTTCAAGTGGTCGGTACGTTCCTCGACCAAGGATTTTATGCGCTTTTGTACTTGGCGGGCATGATTAACTTTGGACTTGGAATTTTTAATCTCTTGCCGATTCCTGGTCTTGATGGCGGACGCATTTTGCTTAACTCCATCACCGCCATCCGTCGCCGTCCGTTCGCACCAGGGCAAGAAGAATTCATTAACTTTATCGGTTTTGCTTTCGTTCTGGTCTTTATGGCACTCGTTACGCTAAAAGACGTATTCGTCCCGCGCCCATAAACGGTAGACTGGCAACAACATGACGGCTCGAGCCACCAGCGTTGGCATTTTGATTCCTGCATTTAACGAGGAAGCCACCGTTGCTGACGTGGTCAAAGTGGCACTCGAGGCAAACTTGGGCGAAGTCTTGGTGGTTGCCGACGGTTGCAGCGACCTGACCGCACGGGTTGCCAAAGCTGCTGGCGCTCGGGTGCTCGAGTACCAACCCAACCGTGGCAAAGGTGGCGCGGTGGCGGCTGGCGTTGCCAGCATGACCCAGGACACTTTGGTGCTGCTCGATGCTGACCTGATCCACCTCACTGCCAAACACGTGCTTTCGATGCTCGAGCCACTTGATAAAAACGAAGCAGATACCACCGTGGGCTTGTTCAGTGGCGGCGGCGGCATCACCGATTTTGGCAACCGAGCCACCCCACAATGGAGCGGTCAACGTGCCATTCCTCGGGCATTGCTGGCTCGAGTTCCGAACCTTGCCGACCGCAAATACGCGATTGAACTGGCGATCACCGACCAGATTCAACTCGAGGGGCTGCGCTGCAAATTTGTCAATCTGGAGGGCGTTTCCCAGCGTTTAAAGGAACAAAAACTCGGATTCCTGCGGGGCATGACCAGACGTCTGGGAATGTACTGGCAAATCCTAAAATATGCGCTGCTCGAGCGCAAACGCCATTCCCAGACCCGTTAAGTTTATCGGCTGACCAAATCCACAGCCGTACCATCCGCCGTCACATAACGTACCGTGCCAATGCCAGGCACAAAATACAAGTCGCTGACGCTGCGCCCACCGCTCGAGGTGCTGACCGATTGGCGAATCACGAAGGCGTTAAATCGTCCACCTTTGACGCTGATGCCTTCCGAAGAAATGATCTGGCTCGAAATCGCAACAACACTTGATCCGACCTTGCTCGAGCTGCTCCAACGCGCATTGACCGCCAGTGGTGCGGCTGGATAAACCGCCAAGGGCGGTTTGTACTGGGTGACCGTGCCGTTGCGTTTTGTGCCGAGCAGGTTGACGCCGAGGCTGGTGACTTGAATGTAATCTTCTTGCACGGTCGCGCCATTAAAAATGTGTGCCAAAATGACCGCGTTGACCCCGAAAACACTGGTGGTTTTGGTGTAAGCTTGGGTTTCGCCATTGGAATACACCCATTTTAAACCTGGTTTGTTGGGGTAATAATCGCTCTGGGCAGAGGTCGAGAAGGTCAAGAAAACCAGCAGAACCAGCACACTCGAGTACCATTTCATTTTTCTTCCCCCAGTTCTGCGCCGCGCATGGTGGCGGCTCGGACGGCTTCGATCAGACTCGAGCGAAAGGTGTAACGTTCAATTTCGGCAATGCCAGCGATGGTCGTTCCGCCTGGGCTGGCGACCTCGTCTTTTAAAATTCCAGGATGAACCCGTCGCAGCAGCAATTCGCCCGTCGAGATCAGCAGTTTTCCAGCGAGTTCAATTGCCAATTTGCGGTTTAAGCCCATGCGCACGCCACCGTCTGCCAACGCTTCTGCAAAAATTGCCGCGTAAGCTGGACCGGAACCGACCATGCCCGTAAACGTGTTGAACAACGGTTCTGGAATATCGTAGACATCACCGACAGACGCAAACAGGGCTTGGGCAAACTCGAGGTCGCCAGAATTTTGTGCGTTTTCATGCCCAACCACGGCGGTTGCCGATTTGTGAATGGTTGCGGCAAGGTTTGGCATGGCACGAACCACACGTTTGGAATTGAGGTTTCTCGAGAGTCGGTCTAAATTGACGCCCGCCATGATCGAAATAAACCCTGCATTGGCTTGGGAAACCCACTCCGAAACAGTTGAGAAGACCTTGGGTTGAACACAGATCAGCACGCGCTCAAATTTGGGAAGGTCACTGCGTTCGATCAGTTGGACGCCGTATTTGACACTCACTTCCTCAGCTTTGCCGCTCGCACCGCCAATCACACCAACTTCGGTTGCATCAAGTAATCTCGAGTTCAGAACCCCTTCGAGAATGGCTTCACCCATTTTGCCCACGCCAACAAATGCGAGTTTCATTGTTTTACATTCTACAAGCCAACACTTCTCAGACCCTAACAAAACCGTCACGCCGAAACAGCGGCGCTGGAAGTCGTGCCACAAACCATTTTTCTACTCCCCAAGAATTGTCGAGGCTCGCATTGAACTGAGTTCACTTTTGGTATACCAGGACTTGACGCATCACGATTCAGCTTGTTACACTTGAATTCGTGATATCCGTATCGAAAAAACAGCTTTCCGGGGACTTGGGATAACACCCAAGGCGCTTTTGCGTAACCCCGGCTCGAGCGTTTCGAGCCGGATTTTTTTTGCTGCAAAATTCAACCACTGAGGTTTTCATGAACGACACTGAATACTCGAGCAACCGTTGGTCCATCATTGACAGCACCCTGCGTGAAGGCGAACAATTCGCCAAAGGCAACTTCTCCTTGGCTGACAAAATTGAAATTGCCAAAGCCTTGGACACGTTCGGTGTCGAATTCATCGAAGTCACCACGCCGATTGCCACCCCCGAAAGCCGCAAAACCGCCGAAACCCTTTCCAGCTTGGGGTTAAAAGCCAAAGTCATCACCCACACGCGCTGTCACATGGAAGACGCTCGAGTTGCCATCGAAACTGGCGTGGCGGGACTGGACTTGCTGTTCGGCACAAGTTCGTATCTGCGCGAATTTAGCCACGGCAAAAGCATCGCTCAGATCATCGAAACCGCCCGCGAAGTCATCGAGTACGTCAAATCTCACAACGTCCAAGTGCGTTTTTCTGCCGAAGATACCTTTAGAAGCCAAGAATCAGACTTGCTCGAGATTTACAAAGCCGTGGACAGCATGGGCGTCAACCGAGTTGGACTGGCAGACACTGTTGGCGTCGCAACCCCGCGACAGGTTTACACCCTGACCAATGAAGTGCGCCGTGTCGTCAGTTGCGACATCGAATTTCACGGACACAACGACACGGGTTGCGCCGTGGCAAACGCCTTCGAGTTTCTCGAGGCTGGTGGAACACACGTGGACACCACCATTCTGGGCATTGGTGAACGCAACGGCATCACGCCACTCGGCGGGTTTCTGGCACGAATGTTCACCGTTGATCCGCAAGGTTTAATGAATAAATATAAGCTCGAGATGCTGCCCGAACTGGACGCGATGATTGCCAAAATGACTGGATTGCCGATTCCCTGGAACAACTACTTAACAGGCGAATTCGCTTACAACCACAAAGCAGGAATGCACCTGAAAGCCATTTACCTTAACCCTGGCGCTTACGAAGCCATTCCGCCAGAGGTTTTTGGCGTTGGACGACGCATTCAAACGGGAAGCAAGTTAACGGGCAAACACGCGATTGCATTCCGAGCCAAAGAACTTGGCTTGCATTTCGGTGACGATGCGCTCAGAGCTGTGACCGACAAGATCAAAGCCCTGGCGGATCATGGCGATCTTGATGACGAGCACTTGAACGACATCTTGAAGAATTGGGTCACGGCTTAGTGAAGCTCGAGATTTTCTCCTCTCATCCCCGACCTCTCTTGACCCAATACATGCACCTAACGGGCAGGGTCGCCTTCTCTCCCAGGAGAGAAGGGAGCATAACTTCGACTTAAAGGGCTGAAATGAACCTCGAGATTCATGATTATTTGGCGTTTACAGACTCTCCCAAGGGTGGGAATGGTGCGGCGGTGGTATTTGGTTTGGACATGGAATCGAGTCGCAAAATGCAGGAACTTGCCGCGAGTTTGAACGCTCCAGCCACGGTTTTTGTGGGGATCAGTGAAAAACTGTTTGACGACGAATCGATTCTGCCGTTGCGGTTGCGATTTTTTACACCAGAACTCGAGGAGAACATTTGCGGTCATGGCACGGTTGCCGCCATTCATGCCATTGCGGCTCGAGGGGAAATTAACGGCTGGAAAATTCCGTCAGGCGAATTCCAAATTGAACTTCATGACGGCATCGTGAATGCAAAACTCGAAAAAGGTATAGCTCGAGCGCAGCGAGGCATGGCAGTTGATACTGCGTGGCTCGAGTACGGTCATGCTCGAGCTTGGGAAGTTGAACTTGACCGCGAAGATGTCGCGTTGGCATTGGGACTCGAGCCAGACGAGCTTCACGAAGACATGCCAGTTTTGGCAGCCACGGCGGGTCGAGCAAAACTGATTTGTGGCGTGCCAAGCACCAGTTATCTTGATGCCATTGAACCCGATTTTAAACGCATTAAGGCTTTAAACCTCGAGACTCAAACGACTGGATTGATGGCGTTCACGTTTCCAGGGCGCGGTGGGTGCTTTACGGACAGCCGTCATTTTGCGCCACTCGCTGGAATTCCTGAAGACATTGCAACGGGTAATGCCCAAGCCGCACTTGCTGCCTATTTGGCAAAAGAGAAATTCTTTGACGATGGATTAAGGATTTTTTCTGGCGCTCAAGGCTACGCGCTCGGCAAACCTTCCAAACTCGAGGTGCGTTGCAATGTGAATGACGGTGTTGCCTCGAGTATTTGGGTCGGCGGAAAAGCTGTGAAGGTGGAATCGTGAAGCTTGTGCATTACCGTGTTTTTGCGGCAGCACCTGGCGGCGGCAAGCACATCGCTGTGACCGAAGCCAACAACCTCAGCACCGATGAAATGCAAACCATCGCTCGAGCGTCGGGCGCTCCGTTGACAGGCTTTATCTTGGGTGAAGACAGTTCAGGCGTTCTTATTAAGTTTTTCACTCCAATCAAAGAAAAACCCGAGAGTGATTCTGGCGCGTTGGTGGTTGCCGAACACCGTTGGCGCAAAGGTCTGGTCGAAGTTTTTATGCGAGCCAACATGAACGGTGATGTCTTGGCTGTTTCGGGCGTGGGTCACGGAGGGCGTTGGTTTTCCGACCAAGGCGACACCAGTGGATTGCAACTCGAGCTTTCAACAAACCGAGTGCTCGAGAGTCTGGGTTTGAACCTGAAAGATTTGCATCCTGATTTTGGAATTGGCACTGGCGGCGCGAGCAAAATCAATATCATCGTGCCCGTCAAAAATCAGATCATCCTTGAAGCCATCAAACCCAATCTGGAAGCCATCAAAACCCTGAATATTGAAACTAAAACCAATGGTTTGATCGTGTTTTCACCAGATCAAACTCGAGGCACAGATTTTGACTTACGGTTTTTTGCGCCCGCCAAAGGAATTTTAGAGGACAACGCCGGATCGTTTACGATTGCCAGTTTGTGCGGTTATCTGGTCGCAAATCAAAAACTCGAGGGGATGCAACAATTGACTTTCTCGCAAGGATTTGCGTTTGGAAAACCATCTAAACTCGAGGCGAGATTTACGGCGTCAAATGGTCAGGCTTTGAAAATTCGAGTTGGTGGAGAAGTCGTGAGGATTGAAACATGAACGAGACTCGAGCATCAAAAAACAATGTTGTCGTGCGTGATTGGCAAGAATCTGACATTCCAGTCACTTTGAAACTCATGCGTGAATTGGCAGTGTTTGAAGAATATTTAGAGAGTTTCGCCGCCACCGAAAGTATTTTGCTCGAGCAAGGTTTCAAGCTTCAACCCCCTAACTTTTACGTGCTGGTTGCCGAACAAAACTCGAGCATTCAGGGTGTGTTGGTGTACTTTTTTTTACCTTATACCGCCAGCGCAAAACCCATGCTCTTCATCAAAGAACTGTTCATTTCAGACGGTGCTCGAGGTCAAGGCGTTGGTAAGGCATTAATGCAAAAAGCCTCCAAAATTGCGCTCGAGAAGGGTTGTGTTGGTATGAAATGGACTGTTGCGAGTTGGAACGAACCTGCCAAAAAATTCTATGCTGGACTTGGCGCTGCTGCAAACCCAGTCTGGATTGAACACACATTAACTGGCGAAGCGCTCGAGAAACT
>JANMUC010000814.1:0-3595 GCA_031391225.1 Deinococcales bacterium | reverse complement strand
CAAAAGGCGGCGCTGGCAATCGCTCGGCATTCGTTTTCCAACAGCGGGCAGTTTTGCTACCGTGTCAATCGAGTCTACGTGCATCACAGCCTTTATCAGCATTTTCTCGAACAACTCGAGCAAGCAGTGTTGACCATGAAGGTTGGTGATCCGCTCGAGCCTGGTTGCATCATGGGTCCACTGATCGATGCCCGCATTGCCAGCGTGACCCAAGCCCATATTGCCGATGCGCTCGAGCGCGGTGCGAAGCTGGTCTCGGGTGGTGAAAGGTTGACGGGCGGTATATTTGATGCTGGACATTTTTACCCACCAACAGTTTTAAAAGACACCTCGCATTCCATGAAAATCATGACCGAGGAAACCTTTGGTCCGGTGCTCGGGGTCATGCCCTTCGATGACCTCGAGACAGCAATCGGGCTTGCCAATGATTCGATCTATGGGCTTGCAGCGTTCGTGTTTACCCAAGATCAAAGCCTGGGCTGGAAGATCGCCGAAGAACTCGAGGCGGGCAGCGTGTGGGTCAATGACATTGGGCGCTCGAGTCAACTGGCACCGTTTGGCGGGATGAAACGCTCTGGCATTGGACGCGAAAAGGGACGGTACGGACTTGAGGATTACCTCGAGTTGAAAACGGTGTACTTGTCATGATTGACCAAATTTACAAACTCGCCGAACCGTTCTGGCAAACCCGATCTGGCGAGATTCACATGCCCGAAGCGTTCGCCTTCGCCAAGCGCCTGCTCGAGTTTTACCCAAGCGCAGACGCGAGCATCGTGCTGCCCGCGATTTTGTTGCACGACATTGGTTATGCTCGAGTGCCCGAAGAAACGCACCATCAAGGCTTGGCGGGAGCGCCCAAAGGTTGGCAGCCCAACATCACCCGACTTCACGAGATCGAAGGTGCGAAAATGGCTGGCGAATTGCTGACCTCGCTCGGCTACGACGCGGCAAAAACCGAACAGATCGTCCAGATCATTGACGGTCATGACTCCAGGCTCGAAGCCCTGTCGCTCGAGGATGCGATTGTCAAAGATGCCGATAAACTCTGGCGTTATGGCGTGGCAGGTATTGGTATCTGCCGAGATTGGATGAGCATGAGCGTTCAGGATTTTACGAACTACCTTGAAACCAAAATTTCGACTTGGTTTCTGACCGAACGCGGTCCCCAAATTGCTCAAGACACGCTGAAAGATTCACGCTTCTTGCTCGAAAGACAGCACCTGTCGGGCTACTTGCGCTCAAAACTCGAAGGGACATCATGACACGAATGCTTGAACGGAAAGTCGTCATCATTACGGGTGCGGCTGGCGGACTTGGACGGGTCTTCGCGCTGGCGTTTTCAGAACAGGGCGCAATCGTTGTGGCGGCTGACATCAACGAACCCGGGGCGCTCGAGACGGCGGCATTGATTCGCGCTCAAGGCGGTCAGGCACTGGGTTTGCGCCTCGATGTCAGCGATGAAACTTCGACTAAAGCGATGGCAGAACGGGTGGCACTTGAGTTTGGCGGGATTGATGTGCTGGTCAACAACGCCTCGATTTACGCCGGTTTGGAACGCAAGCCCTTCTTTGAACTCGAGGTGGCGGACTGGGATCGGGTGATGAACGTCAACCTCAAAGGCACATGGTTGTGCGCCAAAGCGGTGTACAGACACCTGAGAGCCAGTGGTGCTGGCAAGATCATCAACATCTCGAGCGCCACGGTTCACAGTGGTTCGCCAAACTGGGCGCATTATGTGGCAAGCAAAGGTGGCGTGATCGCGCTGACCCGTTCAATGGCTCGAGAAGCTGGTGATGACAACATCACGGTCAATGCCATTGCGCCCGGATTCACCCTGACCGATGCCAGCCTGGGCTTGATCGAAAATGCCGAACAGTACGGCGTGACTCGAGGGGCAATCAAACGCGTCCAACAACCCGACGATGTGGTTGGTACTGCTCTTTTTCTCGCTTCGAGTGCCAGTAATTTTGTCACAGGGCAGACCTTGATTGTTGACGGTGGACGGCAGTTTAACTGATTAAATCATTTTCAAATAACTCGTACCCGAAAACTTCAGCGTCCTCGAGTCCGACACTCGAGTTCGGATCACGCAAAGGTCTTAAATCCCCGTCAATCACGTCAGGATGCAACTCAAAGCGGTGCTCTCCCAGAACTTTAACGTGCTTGGTTTTCAACGGTGAAACCCGAGCGATATCCTCCTCGAGCACGTCATGCCCCATCGCCTCGAGCACCCCAAGAATCGCGGTCATGTAATCCGTGTTCCAAACCACCACGGCATTCACCACCAAACCCAAAGCGCCAAGTTGCTCTTCAAGACCACGTTGATACCGCTTGTATATTTTTCCTTTATGCCCGTAAAAGATGTGCCGAGCTACATCGTGCCGCATTTCACCGTGGTTGAGTTGCGTGTGAATCCGCCTGCGGTACGGTTCGCTTTCAAGGTAATCGCACAAGTACCTGGTTTTTGAGATTCGACCAATCTCTTGGATTGCCCGTCCTAAACCGCTCAGTGTGCCACCTCGAGCCAAGACTTTGCTAACATCGGTGGCTTTGACCTTCCCCAGTTTTAAACTCCCCACCAACCGCAGGACTTCTTCCCATTGCTCAACGATGACCGTGGTGTTGATCGGGTGTTTCACCAGGTCATTGATCGCACCGTAATCGGCTTTCCGGTCCACCCGCCAGAATCGGGCTTTACCAATGTCTTTGAGCCTCGGACTGAAACGGTATCCAAGGAGTTGGAACAGTCCAAACACCATGTCGCTGTAGCCTGCGGTGTCGGTCATGATTTCAGTTGGCTCGAGTTTCGTGTCCTGTTCAAGCAACGTTCCCAGCAAGTACAACGAGTCACGGAGAGTCCCAGGAACGACAGTGCCACCCAATTGCGTGTACTGGTCACTGACCAAACTGTAAAACGTCACACCACGTCCGCGAGGAAAGTATTTTGAATTGGCTCGACTTAAAATGTTCTTGGTTGGTACAACGAAACGCAACCCGTCAGCGCTGGCAACTTCGCCTTCACCCCATTGTTTGGTCAGGGCTTTTTGACTGTGGTAATCCACCAAACAACGATTGGCATTCCGAATCGCATCGGCATGAAAGTATCGTGTTTTGGTTGCCTCGAGACGATTGAGTGCAAGTGCCGGGTTGAGTTCTTGCGAAACGCTTTTCAAACCAATATTGCACGCCTCAGACAGCAAGACTGCCGCAAGGCTTGTCTCGAGATTCTTCGCATAATGCCGTTGACTTTGGTTTGTAGCATCACCCTCGAGCATGGCGTTGATAAAACCTGTTCTGGCATTTAATTCGAGCAGCATTTCAGCCAACGCCACTTCAGGAAGTCTGTTGCCAATGGCTTGGTTTAACTCGAGTTGCGAAATGCTTTCACGAACGGGTTCGAGCGGTGTGACACTGATTCGCAGATCATCAGTGCTTTGGTTGAGTTTCACCAGTTGATTCTCCCCAATACCATTCGCCAATGAAGTCAGTCGTTCATGCAATAATTTCGAGTGCTGGTCAACAAAAGCTGTTGCCTGACTGGGCAACTCGAGTGAACGCAGCACCTCGGATTTGACAGCTTCCCAAGCTTCGAGTT
>JANMUC010000805.1:0-7025 GCA_031391225.1 Deinococcales bacterium | reverse complement strand
ATTGTTGATCGCTTTCGCGGCGGATAATTTCTCGAGCTTCGCCGTCGCTGCGGGCTTTTTTGTAGGGGCGTTGCGAGGTGATCGCGTCGTACGTATCGCACAGGCTAAAAATTCGAGCCAGTAACGGAATTTCGTCTCCTGCCAAGCTTGCAGGATAACCGCGCCCGTCAAATCGTTCGTGGTGATGCCGAACCACAAAACGTGCCGCGCCCAAAAACGAAATTTCGCGCAGCATCGCGTCGCCGTGTTCAACGTGCGCACGCATTAAACGCATTTCATTGGCGTCTAAACGACCAGGTTTCAGTAAAATTCTGTCTGGCACACCAATTTTTCCAATGTCATGCAGCAACGCCCCGCGCTCGAGGTCAAGCAATTGTGCGCTCGAGAGGTTCATTTCTTGCCCAAGGCGCACCGCGTAACGGGTCACTCGGTTGGTATGGTCGGCGGTTTCGTGATCTCTGGAATCCATCGCGCTCGATAACGCCCGCAACAAACTGTTATAAGACGCCTCAAGGTCATTGGTTAAACCCGTTAAGGCAGTGTTTTTGCTGGCAATTTCGGTGGTCGAACTGACGAACACGCGGCGCAAGACAAAGAACAAAACCAGGGCGGCAAGCACACCAACACCTGCCACGCTCCACTCAATCTGGCGCACCTGCGCCCATTCGGTTCGCATGTCGCGCTCGAGGGAGACAAAACCGATCAGGCTTGGGTCGTTCTGGCTTTTGCGCACCGGTAACCAAACCTGAATTTTTTGATTGGCGGCATTCAGGCTCGGTCCAGATTGCTCGAGTTCGGAGAGCTGAATTTTCTCGAGCGCGTTGGCGCTGTGTCCTATGCGTTCGCGTTTGTAAGCGAAGGCAATTTTACCGTTCGGCGCAAAAAACGTGGCGTCAGTGATGTTGTACAAATTGAGGTGCAAACGCACGGTCAAATTCATTGAATCTTCGGTCATTTCCCCCATGCTTTGCCCCGTGTACGGATCAATCATGGTGCTCATATCATGCGTGGCTGGGGAATCGCTGACCGCCGCCAAGGACGCATCAAAAATGTTGGGCAGGATCAAGCGCACATGGCGCACAATCGCATCTTCGGTGACTTGGGCGGTGCTCGAGATCAGAAACCGTCCAATCAGGCTGTTGACCACCAAGACGATCATGAGAACGCTAAGGCTGATGCAAAGGCTTAACCCAAGCAAAAAACGTTTGTACGGATTAAAATTCCGCCAAACAAGGTTGGATTGAACGGGCAGCGGAAGCATCATGTTTTGAGAATACACATTCAATTCTTACGAAAACGTTACTTTTGCAAAAACACTGAGTAGCAAAGCTTCAAAACACGCAACCCCTCCGTAGATCAACGGAGGTCAGATTGAATGACAATGCACCTCGAGCTTGTGCCCTTGAGAGGTCATACGTTTCTAATCGCAATTTTGGATGTTGAACCCAAAAGCTCGAGAA
Organism: Deinococcales bacterium; assembly: GCA_031391225.1. GTDB lineage: Bacteria > Deinococcota > Deinococci > Deinococcales > JAAFIG01 > JANXTZ01. The sequence goes on along the minus strand of JANMUC010000805.1, from coordinate 5,565 downwards.
TTTATAGTTTTCAGAGGTTCGATCAGTCGAAATGAAGCTTAAACTTGGACTTTGACACGAATTTAACTGATTTCCAGTTTCGCCTTGAAGTCGTGCTGATGCGACATTCTGTCACTGCATGGGAAACGGTGCGCTTGAATGCCTTTCAATCCCGCCAGAACTTGCTAAACTGTCTAGGTTTGTGCCTTCGGAGATTTTTTCTTGAGGACTAAGTTTGCGGGATTGCTGGTGCGCCGTTGCACGAGAAAGAGCGCTCCCCGCGTTGAAAGAGGGTTTTAATGACTCAATTGGCTGAACGACCTACTAATACAAGTCCTCTGGTGATCAATGATTTCACGATCAATGTCGCCACCGTGAACGGTTCGGGTTCACAAACCGCGAACGCCACGATTGTCAACGCGCTGTTTCGCATGGGCATTCCGGTGAACGCGAAAAACTTGTTCCCGTCAAACATCAAGGGCTTGCCAACCTGGTATTTGATTCGGGCAAGCCTTGATGGTTTCACCGCTCGGCGCGAACGATCAGAGATTCTGGTAGCTTTTAACGCCAAAACCATTCAAGCCGACCTGGCAGAACTCCCAACCGGCGGCGTGATTCTCTACCCAGATCACCTGAAGCTCGAGCAAAACCGAACTGACGTGACCTATTACAGCCTGCCAGCCAATGCGATCATGAAACAACACGCGGTCGATCCAAAATTCCGTGACCGCATGATCAACATGGTTTACGTCGGGGCGCTCGCGCAATTGATCGGACTCGAGATGGAAGCGATCAACGCCTACCTTCTTAAAACCTTCGGCGGCAAGCAAAAAGTCGTCGATTCCAACTTGAACATTGCCAAAACCGCTTTTGAGCACTGCGAACAAAACCTGACCAAAGCCGACCCGTACAAGGTCGAACGCATGAACAAAACCGAGGGCATGATCTTGATTGACGGCAACACCGCCGGCGGTATCGGTGCGGTTTACGGCGGCGCAGGCGTGCTCGCCTGGTACCCGATCACGCCAGCCACCAGCTTTGCCGACGCCATGACCGAATACTTGCCAAAATTGCGTACCGACAAGGAAACGGGCAAAGCGACCTTCGCTATTGTCCAAGCCGAAGACGAACTTGCCGCGATTGGCATGTTGTTGGGTGCGGGATGGGGCGGTGCTCGAGCTGTGACCAGCACAAGCGGTCCTGGTATTTCCCTGATGGGTGAATTTGCGGGTTACGGTTATTTTGCCGAAATTCCAGCCGTGATCTGGAACGTGCAACGCATGGGTCCAAGCACGGGACTGCCAACTCGAGTTTCGCAGGGCGATTTGCTTTCGACCTATTACCTTTCACACGGTGACACCAAGCACGTCTTGATGCTGCCAGGAACGGTCAAAGAATGCTTCGAGTTCGGTTGGACATCACTTGACTTTGCCGAAATCTTGCAACAACCGATTTTTGTCATGTCCGACCTCGATTTGGGCATGAACCTTTGGATGACCGAAAAATTCGATTACCCAGATCAACCGATTCAACGCGGTAAGGTCTTAAGCGCCGAAGATGTCAAAGCCTTGGGCAACCAATTCGCCCGTTACAAAGACGAAGACGGCACGGGCGTCGGACCTCGTACTTACCCAGGCACGGACGCGATGGGCGCAGCCTATTTCACCCGTGGCACGGGTCATACCGACATGGCAACCTATTCTGAACGTCCTGACGATTGGATGAAGAACCTCGAGCGTCTTGACCGCAAGCACGAGTACGCCCGCACCATCTTGCCAAAGCCTGTCATTCACGGTACTGGCAATAAAGTCGGCATCATTGGGTTCGGCAGTTCTGACCCAGCAATGATCGAAGCCCAAGCGATGCTGGGAGACGACGGTTTGAACGTCGATTACATGCGCGTTCGCGCCCTGCCATTTGCCACCGAAATCCGCGATTTCATTGAAGCACACGAGCAAGTTCAAGTCGTCGAGTTAAACCAACACGGTCAACTCGCAATCTTGTTGCGCACCGAATACCCAGAATTTGCCACCAAAATCCGCAGCATCGCCCACTGCGATGGTCTGCCACTGACGGGCGCGTTCGTGGCGGCTCGAGTTACCAAAGGAGTGAAATAATATGCCAACGACGTTAGGAGTAAAATTATGACTGCTGTTTTAGAGAATCGCAACAGTATTGGTCTCGAGAAATCCGATTACAAAGGTTTGCCCAGCACCCTCTGCCCAGGTTGCGGTCACGATTCAATCTCTGCACGAATCATTGACGCGGCGTACCAACTCGGCATCAAACCGCACGAGGTCATTAAGCTTTCGGGTATTGGTTGCTCGAGCAAAAGCCCCGCCTACTTTTTAAACGGTGCGCACGGCATCAACACCGTTCACGGAAGAATGCCAAGCGTGGCAACAGGCGCGATGCTCGCCAACCGCCATCAACTGGCTATCGGCGTCTCTGGCGACGGTGACACGGGCAGCATCGGTTTTGGACAATTCAAACACTTGGTGCGCCGCAACGTGCCAATGGTCTACATTGTCGAAAACAACGGCGTTTACGGCTTGACCAAAGGGCAATTCAGCGCCACCGCCGACGAGGGGCAAACCCTGAAGTACGCTGGCACAAACGAACTGCCGCCGCTTGACCTGTGCGCCGAAGCGATTCTGGCTGGCGCGGGCTTTGTGGCACGCAGCTTTGCGGGCGATGCCAAACAAGTCACCGAACTTTTAAAAGCCGCCATGAGCTTTAAAGGCGTGGCGGTCCTCGACATCATCAGCCCTTGCGTGACCTTTAACAATAGCGATGAGAGCACCAAATCCTACGCTTACGGCAAAGAGCACGAAGTGGCGATTCACGAGATCAACTTTGTCCCAGAATTTGCCGAAATCGTCGTCGATTACGCGCCAGGTGAAGTCGTCAGTATCAAACTGCACGACGGTCCAGCCGTGCAACTTCGTAAACTCAGCAAAGACCACGACCCAACCAGCAGAATGAGCGCTTTAAAATTGCTCGAGGATGCCCAGCGCAGCGGTGAACTGGTCACAGGTTTGGTCTACATTAACGAATCTCGAGAAACCATTATTGACACCGAAGACGTTCACGAGACAGCAATTGCGCACCTGCCAGAAAGTTTGTTGCGTCCAAGCCGTGAAAGTCTCGAGGAACTGATGCAGGATTTCGCGTAAAAGAAGCGATTAGCAGATAGCAATTAGCGGTTAGCGAACCCCCATCTCGAGACTCGAGGTGGGGTTGTTATAGATTTAATTAAGGCGACATTGAAACTGAGTATGGTATGGATACCAGTGTGCGAATGGAATCTTGAGGTACACTGACTTGCTATTCGGACTCAAGCCGCATACAGAGTAGTGCAAAGAGGAATTCTATGTTTTACGAAGATTTTACTGAACATGAGCAAGCGATGGTTTTTGCCACGCGCTCACAGGCTTTTGTTCCACAACTCGAGCAAGTTTTGCAAGAGCAACGAAAGTACCGTGAGAAAAAAGAAAAACACCGAGAAGTTGTTGAAATAACCCGAAACCTAACAATGACGTTGCGTCGCTTGACAGAATACCTAAAAGATAACGTTGTACGTGGTATTTCATGGACTCAAACTGATGCACCGTTTTTTGACATGATTATTGAAGCTACTTGTCTCCTACGAAATTTTCTACCCGTCTATCTCGAGAAAACAGCTTCTTTATATGTGACCCATCACGAAAAGAAGTTATTTAAAGGGTTACAAGAAATCACTTTAGAGTTTGTGAAAGCTTCTTTGGAATATGACGATGCCTACCAGGTTGAACGATTTCAAAAGGGGCGAGGGTATACAGAAGTTCAGGCAGTGCTTGCCAAGATAGCTCGGATTGGTTCTGAACCTAAAAAAGCAATAAAATTGGTTTCGTTGGAGCAAGCCCTTGGCTTTAACTGAGTTTGTTACACCATTTTGTGATGCGTTCAAAGAGGATTTTGATCGTCTTAAGGCAGATCGAGACCCTAAGAAGTTTCGTGATGATTTGCTGGAAGCTCTTAATATGTTTACAGAACACCCTGCATCGCGTGGCGACATGGTGAGTATTTTGCAGTACAGTCAACGGACAAAAGGATATCTTGAATACGCTAAACTCATCGAATATGAGGGTCTGACGGTATTCAAAATCAGATGCAAAGATTCGAGTAACAAACGTGCTGCGCAAGGAGCATTCAGAATTATTGCGCTCCATGCTCCAAACCAAAGACGTTCTTTCTTGTTGCGAATGTACGCCAAAACCAATCAATCTGACATTGAACCGGATGAGCTACTCGAGGGTCTGAAACATGCTCTTAGCTGGTTGCAAGAGCACTTTGGGGATCAGAAAAAAAAGAAAAAGTGAAATTACTCTTGTTTAGAGCAGACTTTGTTGTGAGATTTACCCTCCCAAGGTGTGGGTTTTTCTCGAGCATATTGTGTGCTGGGTCGATGGAATTTGGCTTCAATCCGTCTAGACTCGAGTCATGAACACCTCCCCCAAAAACTCGAGTGACACCCTGGCTCAAATTGCTGTGATCGTTGCGTTTGTGTTCACCTTGGTCATGAACACCCTCGCGGTAGCGCTGCCGTTGTTTGGGCGCAGCACCAAAGAAATTTCAGATTCGTTTCCGAGTTTTTTTACGCCAGCGGGTTATGTTTTTTCGATTTGGAGCGTCTTGTACCTTTCACAGCTTGTTTTTACCATCTATCAAGCGCTGCCAGCGCAAGCCAGTAACCCCAGAATTCGGGCGGTACGCTACCCATTTATTGCCGCGTGTTTGTTCAATGGCGTCTGGATTATCGCCTGGCACGGTCTGGTCATACCGCTCAGCATGGTCTTGATGCTCGGACTGCTGGGCAGTTTGATTTTTGCGTACAACAGGCTCGAGATTGGGGTCACGCCAGACCTGAATGCCGCTGATCGCTGGTTGGTGCGTTTGCCGTTCAGTTTGTACTTGGGTTGGATTACGGTGGCAACCGTGGCAAATGCCGTGTCGCTCTTGTTAAACCTGAATTGGAATGGATTTGGGATTTCGGGCGCAACTTGGGCGGCACTGCTGGTCTTGATCGCGGCAAGTTTTGGCGTGGCATTCAGCCTCAATAAACACGATGTGGGGTACAACATGGTTTTGCTCTGGGCATTCGGCGGTATTTACGTGGCGCAATCCACAAACAGCGTCATCATCTCGAGCCTTATTTTGGGAGCAATCCTGGTTTTGGCAGCCATCGTGTTTAGTCGTTTGCCAGGACGTTCCACACTCACTCGAGCTTGAAAGATCATAAACCTCGAGTCAGACGCACAACTTGTATGGGGTTGAGTGTCACACGTCGAGCCAAAACTTGTTAATCTAATGCCTAATGAATCAGACTCTCCTTGGACTCGATTTGGGCGGCACAAAAATTGCCATTGCTGCAATTAAAACTTCAGATACTCCTGACGTCGCAGGGAGAACCTCCGAAACTGCTAACGGTGGCATCATCGAAAAACGCGTCATTCCCACCCCCAGGGAAGGTTATGAAAGTGTTTTTGCCGCCATGATTGCGGCTGGCAAAGAAGAGATTGCCGCCGTCGGTGGCGTAGACGGCAT
>JANMUC010000794.1:0-5674 GCA_031391225.1 Deinococcales bacterium | reverse complement strand
CACCAGCACAACCCTGCGATCGGACTCGCTCGAGTGGCGCTCGATCCAGCCGCGTTCCACCAAAGCATCGACAACTCCCGTCAGTGACGATGGTTTCATTCCGACGCTGATTGAAAGCTGGCGCATGGTGGTGCCTTCAGAAAAATCTTCAAAAAGCGTCTCGAGAATCATCCAATCGCCCATGTCGAGTTGATCGCGTTCTAGGGTGTTGACAAATAATTTGCGTCCGTGCCACGATATTTGGTGCATCAAGCCGATCAGGTCGGTTTCGACGGCGGCTCGAGAATTTTTGCGCGGTGTTGGGGTGTTGTTTGATTTTTTGATTTTAGAAATTTCCATGTTTAAATAATACGAGTTCTAAACTATTTCAAATCAGAACCATGCCACAATTGAACTCAGTCCAACAAAAAACGGCAGCCCCCAAGAATTGGGTGCAACCGTCTCATTTTTAAGGTTTTACGCGACAGCCAAATGCTGTTTTGGCGTCTTGGAGCGGCGCGGTTCACTCTTGTCTTGTTCCAATTCACGCTCGAACGCCAGGGTGTCTGCCCAATCGCCCAAGGTTTTTAGACCCAGTTCAACTGCTTCAATTGGCGATTTGCAGCTTGTGCCCTCAAGGAAGCGTTTAGCAGCGCGTTTCAAATACGATGTCTTTTTCATGGTGTCCCCCTTCAAAATCTGGTGATGAATGTAGTTTAGTTGCCAAGTGTGACCAAATCGTGACTTGCTTTACAACAAACTTGGTTGTGGTTTCTCGAGTTTCGCCTGGCGCTCGAGCCAACGGACCAAATCGATCGGACGATGAAACACAAGCACTTCACCGGTCGCTGAATCCTCGAGTTTGGCGTTCCAGACCTCTTGGTTTTGTTCAATCAAGATGTGATAATCACTCGAGTGAGCTGTTTGGCTCATCGTTTTGAGGGGGGTATCAATTCGTTGCATCAACCCTATTTTGAATCCTAGGCGTGACCAAAACGTGACCTGAAACGAATTCGGGCGTCAAGCAAGGTCTTGACTTAAGAATTGCTGTGCTTTATCCAGTGTTTCTTGAAAATCGAGATTGATCGGTAAGGTTTTGTGTTTAGGGCTGATGCCGTGCCATTCTTGCACCACCGGCGCAGCATAATCTTTGATTTCGGCGGTGCTACGTTCGTGCTGGATGGCAAGCGCCAACAACTGCGCCGCCAATTGTTGATCGATCTCCAAGAGCATTTTCGCCGCACCCACCATGATCTCGAGCGTGATGTTGTACGCGCCAATCTCGATTGAACGCTCGAGAGCGGCAGCGTAATGGTGTTTTGCCTCGAGCAGCTCATTCTTGCCCGCCAAAGCGTGTGCCAAATTGGTCATGGCGTTGGCAATCAGCCACGGACCGCCAAGTTGCTGGTAGAGTGCCAAACTTTCACGGGCGCTCTGTTCGGCTTCAATAAAATTTTTGACGATCAACGCCCGCCAGGAAATGCCCGTCAGGCACAAGGCTGTCCCTTTTAAGTATCCAATTTTGCGGTTTGACTCGAGCGCCACACGGTAATACTCGATGGCTTTGCCGTGGTCTTGATCAAAGGTTGCCACCCGCCCTAGCAAAATATTGGTGGTGGCGATCATGTCGAGTTCTCCGCCCTGCTGTTGCAACTCGAGGCTTTCGATCAGATGTTTGGTCGCTTCCAAGGTGTTGCCCAATTGAAATTCGGTGTTGCCGAGCCAGTACAATGCCCGTGCAATGACGATTGGGTCGGCACTTTGCCGAGCCAGCGTCAAGGATTCCTGGCACAGAGGCAACACTTCGGCATAACTCGAGCGTCCACCCGCAATTCGTGCCAAGCCACACAAGCATTCGGATTGCAAGCCAGGATGGTCAATTGACCTGGCAATCTCGAGCGCCCGTTCCAATTCGTGCGAAGCACTCTGGTAGTCTGCCAGGTCGTGCAAAACATTGCCCAGTTTTAGATGAATTTTCACCAACAACTGCTCCACATCGCCGTTTGGCTGCCCAATCAACTCGAGCGCCATCTCAAGTTGTTTGCGTGCGGCTTGAGATAAATTCAGTTTCTCGAGCCGTTCGGCAGCCAGATAACGGTAATTGACCGCTTGGAAACGGTCGCCCGCGCCTTCAAAATGCTCGGCGATTCGTTCTGGCAAAGCGTTTTTGGCAATGGCGTTGCTCGCCAGTTTACGGTGGATGCGGCTTTTTCGCTCACTCAAAATCCCGTCTTCGAGGGATCGTCTGACCAGGTCATGGCTAAATCGGTAACCCGAACCCTGAGGGCGAATCAATTGCGCCTCAACGCTTTGCTCGAGCGCATCGAGGGCATCCCATTCGCCGAGCGCCGTCGCCCCTTCGAGGTCGGAGAGGTCAAACATTGACCCATTGAGGCTGGCTGCCTCCAACAGACGTTGAACCCCAGCCCCCAAGCGTGTGATGCGCTCCAAGATCATGGTTTTGAGGCTGTTTGGAATCGGCAATTGTTGATAAATCGCCTGTTCGGGGCTGACTTCCCAAAGTCCTTGGTTGAGTACTAAAAAACCGCTGGCGAACAAATGCCGAATCGTCTCGAGCGTAAAAAACGGATTGCCGCCGGTGGCGTCGAACAAACGCTCAGAAAATTCGATTGCCTCCTGCGACCCCGACAGGTTTCTGACCAGTTCCAAAACATCAATTTCGCCCCATGCCACAAGATTGGTTTTTCGTAAAATTCCTTGGCGCTCGAGCGAGTTGACGCTGACCCTGACATGGTCAACATGTTCAAGTTCGGTTTCTCGAGCGCTAAAAATGGCTTCCAGGTGGCTGGAGCTGAGCAGCAAACTCACCACATGAACGCTCGATTCGTCCAACCAGTGCATGTCATCGACCAGCAACCTGCCCGTGCCAACGATCAACTCGAGCGCAATTGCCAAAGACCGCAAAAAACGGGTTCGACCCTCGAGCGAGGGGGCTTCAAGGTTTTTGTTGTTCGGTTCGATTTCGGGCAGCAACCGTGCCACCTCGATCCGGTCACTACTGGCGAGTGATTCGAGCCGATCGCGGTTTTCGCGTAAAATTGCCGTGATTGGCGCGAGCGTGATGCCGCGCCAGTCCTCCCTACCCTGAATCCTGACAAACGTGCCAAGCCTCGAGAGAAATTCAGTCGCCAGACGGCTTTTGCCAACGCCAGGTTCGCCCAGCAAGAGGTGAATGCGCCTTGGGTTTTGGTTCAAATCGGCAATCACGTCGTCGCGTCCCACAAACGGCGGATCGAACAAATCATGTTTGTTTTGCGCTGGCGGCTGATTGCCCTGCTTGGCGTTTGCCTTGGCTTTTTCAATCAGGGCCACGGTTTCAGGCAGCGGCGTCAAGCCCAATTCTTCGCGCAATACATCCTCGAGCTGCGAAAACGTGACCAGTGCCTGTTCGCGCATTCCGAGCTGTCCACAAAGACGAATCAGCGCTTGATAGACGCTTTCGTTGAGGTTGTCCGTACTCAAAATTTTTTGCTGAATTGCCAACGCCTGACGAAAGTCACGGTTTGTCTCGAGTTGTGCCGCGTAAACGTGCAAGACATCCAAGTGCTGAGCTTCAAAATCGAGGCGTTTTTTCTCGAGCCAACGGTCAAACTCGAGGTCTTCTTCGGCATCCAAACCCTCGAGTAGCGTCCCATTCCAGAGTTTGACCGCCTCCTTGGCATCGCCGTTCAGTACCGCCGATTGAAATGCTGTTGCGTCACACCAGATTTGGTTCGCCAATTGCAAACTCGAGCTTGTCACCACCAGCAAGTCTTGCAATCCCAAGTCTTTGAGGCGTTGCAATTCTCGGCGCAGGTTCATGCGACCTCGAGCCTCGTCGAATTGTCCCCAGAAGATTTCTGCCAGCCGTGATCTGCTCTGCACACCCTCCAATGCCAAATATGCCAACACACCGATGCCTTTGCGGGTGGCAACACGAATCTGTTGGTTTTGACGCATCAAATGAGCGATACCAAGCAAAAAGAGTTTTGGAGACGAGGAATCCACAGGTTGCTTTAATTGTACTGTTTTATTGAAGCTCGAGTGGACGGCTGCGAATGGTGGAAATTACCAGCGTTTCCAGCCTTGAGGTGTTTGTGATCGACTTTTTTTGGAACGAGATTACTCACTGTTTAGAGTCTTATCTCTAGTACCATTATCACCTTTGCCAGAAGTTAAGTTTTTGGCGTCAGAGTACAGGTTTGGGTCATCTCGCAAAAATCCCACAATCAAGGCAAAGATAAACCAAAAGACGATCTCAAATAGCGATAATCTTGTGATCCATGACAATCCTGCAAATCCTAAAAACACGAGCACGACGATCAAACTTGACAGGCGGATTTTGGGACTTGGTTTTTGCTGCATGTGTTTTTTTTCCATTCGTTTGCGGCGGTTGAAGCGTTGGCGAGTCATCTTGGTGTCGGGTGAGTTTTATTACTCAGGAATGCCTAGCTTTATGATAACATGTAAATATGAAAGTTTTCAAGTATTTACATTTATGGATGAAATCATGAAACAACGTCTTCACGAATTCAAAGCCGAATTCTTCAAAGGACTCGGACATCCTTTAAGACTGGCGATCCTAGACGCCCTGCGCGAAGGTGAACGTAGCGTTACCGAACTTCAAGAAACCCTAAACGTTGATCAAAGTACCGTCTCACATCAACTTTCAATTTTGCGCCAACGTGGTTTTTTAATTGTTCGTAAGCAGGCAACAACGGTTTACTACTCCACCAGTGACCCCGAAATGTACGTTTTCCTCGACATGGGCAAGCTCTTGTTTGAACGGCACGTCCAACGATCCAATTCCATCCTCTCAGAACTGCAAGCTCCAACGACAAGCCAGCCAAACACAGGCGGTGAGTGACCGATGATCGCCAATGAATCCCCAAAACCGGGTTCGTTTTGGGACGCTCTTCAAGCGCTCAACCCAACAATCGCTTGGAAGCGCGAGTTTAGCGGCTACACCATGCAGCGGTTTATGCAGGATGCACTGGCTGGGGTCACCGTTGGAATCGTTGCCTTGCCGCTCGCATTGGCATTTGGTGTCACCAGCGGAGCGGGTGCCGCCGCCGGTTTGTTTACAGCCATCGTCGCCGGTTTGATCGGCAGTCTGTTTGGCGGCTCGAGATACCAAATCAGTGGACCAACGGGGGCAATGACGGTGGTTTTGTTGCCAATCATTGCCCAGTTCGGACTTGAAAAGGTCTTTGTGGCAGGGTTAATGGCTGGGGTTATGTTGATTTTGATGGGTTTGTTGCGCCTCGGACGGTTTGTGCAATTCATTCCCTGGCCAGTTATCACGGGCTTCACCAACGGCATTGCTTTGATCATCTTCTTGCAACAAATTCCAGCCTTTCTGGGCGTCAAAGCTGCCAAAGCAGAGGGCATCATTCCAGTGACCCTCGAGACTATTCGTGTTTACCTCGAGCAACCACAATTTTGGACGATCATTCTGACTGTTCTGACCGCCGCAATCATGATCCTCTGGACGCGGGTCAACAAGCGTATCCCTGGTTCAATTATTGCGCTGATCGTCGTGACCGTGATCAGTTTAATCTTGAATCTCGAGATACCGCGCATTGGTGCCATTCCAACGATGTTGCCTGCGCCAGTGCTGCCCAGTTTTTCCCTCAAAGACATCACAAACTTGTTCAATCCAGCGTTGTCAATCGCTCTGCTGGCAGGCATTGAA
>JANMUC010000792.1:0-6034 GCA_031391225.1 Deinococcales bacterium | reverse complement strand
GGTCGGGGGAACAGTCGATAAGGCATGACTGTTCCCCGCAATTTGGTATCAGACAGTGTTTTTAAGAATTATTTTTTGGTTTAACTCGAGCGGGCATAAAAAACCCCGACCTAAAAAGTCGGGGTTTGGGGTGTTGCTCGAGTTTTACTTGCTTAAGGGGTCAGAATGCCTGCAATGTTCAGCATTCCCGCGCCGCATTTTTCGGACGCACAAGGTTGCAATTGAGGAAATGGGGTTGGCGCGTTGGGTGGTATGGCGCTGGCAATTAGTTTTTGCTTGAACGCGATTGGGCTAATGTCGGGCATTCCCACGTATTTGGCATAGTACAAACTGGCGGCAGCACTGACTTGCGGGGCGCTGAAGGACGTGCCTGAAAAAACTTTTAACGCATTGACATCTGGGAACAACTGATTGGCTGCCACGGCTTTCACCACGCCAATGCCGCTGATCGTGACGCTGGCGGCGATGCTCGAGAAACCAGAGGCTTGGTAGGTGTTTGGGACTGGGGTCATGACGGGTTCGACGCTGCCAACCGAAATTAAACCTGGTATCGCGTCGTAACTGCCGCTCGAGGTCAGACTGAAATTGGCGGGGTAATTGGGTGGTCGGCTTGCGTCTGTGCCTTTGTTGCCTGCCGAGGTCACAATGGTCATACCGCGTTCGCTGGCGTCGTTTAAGGCACTGAGCAACATGCTCGAGGGGTACTTGCTGCCCAGGCTTAAATTGATGACTTTGACGGGGTTTGCGTCTGAATTAAGGCTAATGGCGTAACACACGCCCAAGATCACGCTCGAGTTGCGGCAGCGCCCGGCGCTGCCTTCGCAAGCTTTAATCGGCACGACCAGTTTGTCCATTTGTGGCGTGTAAAGGGCAGCGCCAGGTGAGAAGGTGTTCAGGATGGTTGCGCCAACCATGCCTGCAACAGCCGTACCGTGTCCAACGTTGTTTGTTGGACTTAACAGTGTTCCCTCAGCGTTGCGTTCGGTTGCCAGATCGGTAACGTCGGTGGCATCACCTTCTTTGGTAAAATTGCGGGCTGCGGCAAAGTCAATTAAATTACCCGTGCCGCCAATGCTAAAAATCGGGTGGTTGACAGTACCAGAGTCAATCACGGCAACCCTGGCAAGGTGTAAATCTGCCGGTATGGCTCGAGGTTGGTTGAGTGCTGGCGTGCTGGTCTTGGATGTGATGTTTTGGCTGATGCCTGCACTTGGGCTATCAGCCACGTATTTGGCATTCAAATCAAAAACCACGCCAGGTTCTAAACTTTCCAAACTCTTTTGCAGGGCGTTTAAACCTTCAATTACAGATCGGCTCGAGGTGTTATCGGAAAGCAGTACCATTGCCTGTCCGCAAACGCTGGTGCTGCCAGGAACAAGCGGTTCTTGGGTTTGGGTGATGCTAAAACCTGCCCTGGCAATGGCGTCAAGAACCGCACTGCGATTTGCCAAGTCTGGTTTGAATGCCAGCAAACCGCCACCGTCCAGAATGTACTTGTTGTTGCGGTTGGTCTCGAGGGTGTAGTCACTTTCTGGAAATGTTTCTGTGATGTCCAGCACACCGATTCCGGCTTTGGCTGTGGCACTTAAGTCGCTGTTATCGACGCGAAGTGAATACGTGCCAGTTTTAAGCGGGTTGGCTATTTTTACTTTGACCCACGCGCCTGTTGGATCGGTTTCTAAAATCTGAGCATTTTGCATTCCAATCAACACTTTGACTGGAAACAAGTTTCGTCCTTCAATCTTAAACTCGGTGCTGGTGCTCGAGATCAGGGTGCTGGGGTGAAGTTGCGGTGGTGAACTGATTGGGTCAAAACATGCTGTTAAGCACAGGGTCAAAATCAAACACAGTGTTTTTTTCATACATCTCCTCAGAAGTTTTCAAAACCAAAAATCCGCGTGTGTTTCAACGCGGCAACACGAGTTTGGCAGTGACCTCTTCTAAGTTATCATGGAAATCTTGACGCACTGGCAAATGATTGGTCTCTAGCGTCTCAATGGCATGTTGATAGTGTGAAAGAGCGTTTTGGTAATGTCCCATTTCAAAATACGTCACTCCTAGATTGTTTAATGCTATTGCAACACTGGTTGGGTTCTCGAGTTGTTGTTGAAGTTCTAAGCTTCTGGTTTGGAATCCAAGCGCTTTCTCGAATTGATTCCGCTGTCCGTAGTACATGCCAATGTTGGTCAGAACCCGTGCCATGCCTTGAACATCACCAAGGGTTTCACGCATGCTTAAGCATTCCAGCAGGTGGCTTTCGGCTTTGGAATCGTTTAACGCCATGTAAACCACACCCATGCCACCAATTGAATCTGCCAGACCACTTTGATTGCCTGTGGCGCGTCGAATCCGTCCCGCTTTTTTGTGATACTCGAGCGCCGCTTGGTACTCTTTTTTGTGCTCTGCAAAAAATCCAAGTAAGTTGTGCGTTTCGCTGAGGGTGTTCTGAGCGCCAAGACTGTTTTGATTTGACAGAATCTCGAGGGCGTTTTCCAAAATGATTTTAGACTGGTCAAAATCGCGGTATTCGCGTTGCAAAATCCAAGCCCTGGTATTGAGCAATCTGGCTTTTAAGACGGGTTCTAAACTGTTGGCGATACTTGCGGCAGTCTCGAGTTCTTCGAGGGCTTGTTGATGTCGTCCAAAATTCTCTAGGGTGTTGGCGGTTTCCAAGAACACTTCGGCTCTGGCATCGGTGGTCTGTGAGGTGTTCAAGCTGCGCTCGAGCCATTTCAGCGCTTCGGTTAAATCTCCGCGTTGGGCTTGAGAGCGACCAAACTCGAGAAAAACTTGATGGGCGTGTTGTTCGTCTTTTTCATCCCACAAGCTTTTGGCTTCCCAGTAATGTCTGGCGGTGTGTTGGTCTTTGATTTGGGCGGCACGGTAATGCAGTAAATTACGTCTTGAATTGCTCAATTCGCTTTCAATGACTTCGCGCACAATATCGTGAACAAACGCAATTTGATTGTTTTCAGTTGTCACCAGCGCCGCGTGTTGCAATTCCTCGAGTGCCAAGTTCAGTTCCTCGAGCGAGCGTCCAGAAATGCTGCGCAAGTGTGCAAACGTGGCTTGTTTACGTAAACTGAGCGCTTCGAGCACCTGCTGGGCGGGTTCACTTAAACTTTGCAAGCGCAGTCCGACCATTTCGTGCGCTTTGGTTTCGCCCGTCACCGCAAATTGCAGCAACTCGAGCACGAAGAACGCATTGCCGCCAGAGCGTTTCAGCAGCGCCCCAACATCGACTTGTTTGGCTTCCAAAGACAATGCCAGTGTGGTGATGGCACTTTCTGATAGGGCGCTTAAGGTGATGTGCTTGGCATTGTACGGGTTGAGCAGCGTTTCAACTTGGTTGCGTGACGTTTGAAAGTTGCGTTTGGTTAACATCAATTTGAGCGTGTCCGTGGTTGTACGCTCGAGCAAGAACACCAGAAACTCGAGGCTGGCAGTGTCAATCCATTGCGCGTCATCGATTACCAGCACGGTGCTGGAATTGGGCAGCAGGCTTTTCACGGCGTTAAACAGTATCAAAGGCTCGAGGTTGGTATTTGAGCCAACTTCGATTAAGTCTGGCACAAGGTTTGCCAGTGCGGCTTGTTCGCTGACGTTCAAACGTTGCAAGGCATCTGGGAATTGTTTGAAATGCTGGCGCACCAGTGACTCGAGCAGGCTGTAACGCAAACTTTCTTGATGGCATCCCAACCAGACGGTGCTGTGCTGTTCAAGGGAATGGCAAACCTCGAGCGCAAGACGTGATTTGCCCGCGCCTGGTTCGCCGTGAATCACCACAACCCGTTCGCTATTTAAGAATTCCACAATGGTTCGCGACTCGGTTTCGCGTCCGACAAACGGCACTTGGTGGCGCTCGGTTAGCGTACTGGTTTTCACTCCCAACTCGAGTTGCAACGCGGCACGACACGCCTCGAATTGTGCAGAACGCACCAACTCGAGGGCATCTTTGGTGCGTTGACTGGGTTGAACCCCCAGTTCATCTTGCAAGACTTTGCTTAAATTGTTGTACGCCAGCACCGCCTGATCGGTTTTGCGACTCGCGCCAGATGCCAGAATCAAATGTCGGCAGGCATCCTCGAGCGGGTCGCCGCCTTGGCTTTGCGTGACTTCGAGATAATTCACTGCCGTTTCGTAATTGCCAAGTTGCAATTGCGTCCGACCCAATCTGGCGGCAAATTCGCGGCGTTCAAAAATCAAGCTTTCTCGAGTGGCAAACAACCAATCTTCAAACTCTGCGCCCAAACCCATTTCCCAGTCGGTCAAACGTAAACCCGTCAGAAAACCGCCGCGCCACAAGTCCCAAACTGATTCATCGGTTTGGTTTGCACCGATCCGCCACTCGAGCACATCGCAAGCAATATTTTTTCCCAAAGCCAGTGAATCCGCATCGACCTCAAGCGAGTCTGTTCCAAGGGCTTTGATCACCAGATTTCGCGCCACCGAAATGTTATTCAGCGCATTTGGCGCTTGTGCCCACAAGATATTCCCAAGCACCCGCCGTAACGTTCGACCATTGATCGCCAAATATGCCAACATTGAAATGTGCTTCACGCCAAGCTTTACTACCCGACCAGAAGCAGTCAAGTTGGGTGTGCCGAGCAGTTCGAGACGAAGCATTACAAATCAGTTTACTGGAAAGCTGGGAGATTCCAGAGTTTAATCATCAATCTCAACTTCCTCGAGTTGCCAGTTTTTGCGCCAATCTTCTAACGCTGTGCGAATCACGCCGCTCGAGAATCCACGGCGCATCATAAAACCGTAAACTCAAGAACTTGGTGAAGCAAACGAAAACGCTTCAAGCGTATTTTCATGTGGCTCTAAATGCCCATCTTTCAAATAAATTCGTCTCGTGGCTCGCGCACCAACTTCAAGATCATGTGAAACAAGCACAATTGTTGAACCTTCAGCATGAAATTGTTCAAAATACTCGAGAATCTTATTGCGACCATCACCCGCTAGATTGCCTGTGGGTTCGTCACCAAACAACACCGCAGGATTATGAACCACCGCCCGAGCAATTGCCACACGTTGTTGTTCACCACCAGAAAGTTGACGTGCATAATGGCGTTTTCGGTGTGACAATCCCACACGCTCTAATGCTTCAGACGCACGTTCCAACGCTTCACGCCTTGCCGTGTTTGCATACACGAGTGGCAAAGAAACATTTTCTAAAGCGTTTAACTCGGGTAGCAAATGATACGACTGAAAGACAAAACCAAAATGCTTGTTGCGTAAATTTGCGAGTTGATTTTCAGAAGCCCGAGTTAAATCCCGACCTTCAACCAAATACTGCCCTTCAGTTGGTGAATCGAGCGAACCCAAAATTTGCAAAACCGTGCTTTTCCCAGAGCCACTCGAACCCATGATTGTCACAAATTCACCGTGGGCAATGCTAAACGACACATTCTCGAGCGCAGCGACCACCATATTTCCGAGAGCGTAACGCTTACTGACATTGCGCAACTCGAGAATCGGAATGTCGGTCATTTCAATTCTCCAGTGGGCGCAAGCTCCACTTCAGGAAATTCTTTAAACGCATCGTAACTTGAGGAAAGCACTTTCTCACCAGACTCGAGTCCACTGATAATTTCAACACGATCACCGCTCGAGTCACCAAGTTGAACGTTTCGGCGCAAGGCTTTAGTGCCATCTCTTGAAAGTACAAACACAAATTGCCCACCACTAGACGCAAGATATGCACCACGTCGAATCGATCTAACATTCTTTCTGCGAGCAGTTTCAATTTCGGCACTCACTTGGGTATTGGGACGAAAACCCGTCACTGTTTGATCTAAACGCACATCTAAACGAATCGTATTGTTGGTTTGATTCTTATCCTGTTCAGCCTGAATTCCAATTGACCGAACCGTTCCCGTCAATGACCTTCCACCCACCTCGAGCCGCACGGGTTGCCCAACTTGTAACTTATCGGCTTTACTGGCATCAACAACCACCTGAGCGTTACGAATCGCTGGGTCAACCAAAGTCAACAACGTGTCACCCCGACTTAATGTTTGTCCTGGCA
>JANMUC010000743.1:0-2372 GCA_031391225.1 Deinococcales bacterium | reverse complement strand
GACTCGAGCGCCCACCCTCACCCGACTCGCTAAGGCTCGCCACCCTCTCCCGCCTGCGGGAGAGGGTCAAAAACCTTGATTCAGTCACGATTTTCGCCCCTCTCCTGATGTTGGGAGAAGCGCCCAAGCCCGTTAGGTGCTGCTTTAAGGGCAAGAAGGTTTGGGGGTGAGGGTAGACTCGAGTTCGCATTTTTATAAATCCAAAGATGTCAAATAGGTTCTATAGCTCTCGAGTTGAACCTTGAGGGTATCAACGCACAAATCGTGTTAAATCCTCGAGTCTGACAGGTGCTATTCTACGATCAAGACACGGAAAATCTAAAATGCAGGCGGGGGACTGACCTTAGTTCAAAGTCCGTGTATCTTTTGGCAGCTCTCCGCCAGCGTTCATCGCGGCTGCCGCATCTTGCAGCGCCGTCAATGCGACCCGTTGTGTGAACGGTCCAGTCGAAACCCGAGCGACACCCAGCGCCTCGAGTTCCCGAGCTGGCAAACTCTTACCTGGCACGCTGATGACGGTCAGTTTCTGTTGACCAAAGGCTTCCACCAGCAATTTGATCTCGTCCTTCGCCACGAGTCCTGGCACGAACACTACAGGAGCGCCAGCCTCGAGAAAGGCACGTCCACGGCGAATTGCCTCGTCCAAGCTATGGTTGCGTGGGGTGCTGGCATCTGCCCGTAAAAGTGCATCAGTGCGGGCGTTAAGTACAAAATCGATGCCCGCCTCATGTCCTGCCGCCAGCACCGCCTTGACCGCCGCGACTGCCTCCTCGAGCGGTTTCATTTGATCCTCGAGGTTGCCGCCGACCACACCAGCGGCAATGGCTTGTCGTGCCGTTTCGCCAGGATTGCCGTAACCGGCTTCAAAATCCATGCTGACGGGCAGATCGACTGCCGCGACAATGCGCCGAACCATGTCCAGATGAAGCTCAAGTGGGATGTTCTCGCCGTCTTTGTATCCGAAGGTGGCAGCGATTGAATGGCTGGCGGTGGCGAGCGCCGTCGTGCCTGGCGTGGCGGCGACGACCTTTGCCGAGACGACATCCCAAACGTTGGTCAGGGTCAGAATCTGCGGGGCGGTGTGAAGCTCGAGCAGAATACGGGCGCGGGTGGCAAGATCGGTCATAGAGTCAATATAATCCATCCCATTCGATGTGCATGTCATGGTCGGTACATCTATGGTTGCTGGGCAAAAATACTGAACATCACGCGATCAACAAACCATCAAGCTTGCAAAAACGTTGCTTTTAGAGACAAAGGCTGGAGTCTGAACCCCCGACAAGGTAAACTCTGGCTTATGGATGTTGATTTAAAAACCGAATTGATCGCTGGCGTGACCCAAACGCGCCTGGCAGAACTGGCTGGAATCTCGAGCAGCACCTTGCGCAATTACGAAAAAGAGGGTTTGTTGACCGCGCTTGACCGTGAAGGCAAAAAGGTTTACGACTTGGACGCCTTTGATGCGCTCGAGATGGTCAAGATGTTACGCGCTGAGGGCTTGGGTTTAAAAGAAATTGGGCTGAAAATCGCTGGCTCGAGTCAAGCTGAACAGACCGTGACCATCAATGGCAAAGATGCCGAGGCGCTAAGGGACGAAATTGAGGGCTTGCGTGCCAAACTGGCGGGCGAACGCGACAGGTTAAAAGAACTGTCGGACAGAATCGGAAAACGCGTTTTGCAGTACAAGAACGAAATTGTCCTAACCACCGAAGAACTCAAAGCCATTGCCGAATTGCGCCAGCAAAACGTGCGCCGTGCGCTGCAAGTCGAACGTCGCGCCAAAGCCGTGGTTGCCAGCTTGCAATACAAAAAAGCTGCGCCAAACGTGATCCGTTTTGACTTGCCACAAAAAGTCAAACCAGGCAAAAAACGCAAGTAAGCTCGAGATTATTTTTTGCAATCAAGTCGAATGCGAAAACTTGGGTCGGCGGTCAAGAGCTTTTGAACATCGCTCGAGGCTGCCGATTTTGAGAAACCGAGCAGCAATTTGACTGGCTTGCGTGCCGGGTCAAACGGCAAGTCGCGCTGATTTGAAGTCTCTGGGGTTAAGGTAGCGAAGGTCAAAATTTCGGCAAGGTAGTGAATTCACGTTGTTCTACATATATTCCCAACTTTAGAAATGGTCATTACAAATCTGATCTAAATATCAAGGTCTAATTTCGCTTCAGGTACCTGGCTGCGAAATCTTCAGTAAAATACGCAACTTGAAGACTATTTTGGTAGAAAATAACATTCTTTACTTCGCAGTATAACTACAGCACCTTGCACAATGTTTGACGCGAAGCGATTCCGCCCGAAGCGCCCAAGCCCGTCAGCGATGCCGCCCGTCAGCGACCATGCCCGCTAGGTGCATTTTATGGTCAAGAAGGTGC
>JANMUC010000715.1:0-3383 GCA_031391225.1 Deinococcales bacterium | reverse complement strand
CGTCGGGTTGACGGTATGCCCGCCAGCATAACCACTGACCACGTCTGTCACGCCCTTAAAGTCATCGAACAAAGGCTCGAGGCACCAAAAACAACCTCCGCCAAAGGTGGCGGTTTCCAAGTTTTGAAGATTCGTATTCATACGTTCAAGATACGCCGAAAACCGACATTGGGTTCAGGTGCAGGTCACAAAACATTCGCTTTTCCAATCCCGACCAAAGTACTTGAGATTCCCTGTTTAACGGTGTAATCTAGAGTCAGTTAGGAATCATTCTCAATTGCGGAATGACCCAGCACATCAATCAACCTCGAGCAGAACACGATAACTCGAGATTGCTCAGGAGAAAACATGAAAGAACTCGTCATCAAAGATTTATGGGCTAGCGTCAACGGAGAAATGATCCTCAATGGCGTCAATTTAACCATTCCACGCGGCGAAATTCACGCCATCATGGGACCAAACGGCAACGGCAAAAGCACCCTCGCCAAAGTCATCGCAGGCGCACCCGAATACGTCGTCGAACGCGGCGAAGTGCTGCTTGACGGCGAAAACATCCTTACCATGGACCCCGATGAACGCGCCCGCAAAGGTGTTTTCCTGGCGTTCCAATACCCAGTCGAAATTCCTGGTGTGACCGTCGCCAACTTCTTGCGCCTGGCGATCCAAGCCCGCACGGGCGAAGAAGTGCAATTTATGGCGTTCTACACCAAACTTCAAAAATCACTGGCTTTGCTACAATGGGACGAAAGCTGGGTCAACCGTTACCTCAACGAAGGCTTTTCGGGCGGTGAGAAAAAACGCAACGAAATTTTGCAAATGCTGATGCTCGAGCCGAGCATAGCCATCATGGACGAAACCGATTCAGGACTTGACATTGACGCGCTGAAGGTCGTCTGTCAGGGAGTCAACGCCATGCGCGGCGAAAATTTCTCGGCACTGATCGTCACGCACTACCAACGAATCCTTGACATGATAGAACCCGATAAAGTTCACATCATGGTCGATGGTCGGATTGTTCAAACGGGCGATAAGAGCCTTGCCACCAAACTCGAGGCTCAAGGTTACGAATGGGTCAAAGAATTCGCCGCAAGCCTGCCACAACCACAATTTAACGCCGCAGATTAAAACCACTCGAGGAGGCACGTCATGACACAGTACACAGACAACCTACCCAGCCCAGAAGTTGCCAAAATCAACGACGGATACGAATACGGTTGGAGTCAACCCGAAAAGTACACGATCAAAGCCCCAAAAGGCTTATCCGCCGATGTCGTCAAAATGATCTCGAGCGCCAAAAACGAACCCGCCTGGATGCTCGAGTTTAGGCTCAAAGCCTTGGATATTTACAATTCCAAACCGATTCCAACCTGGGGTGCAGACCTTTCAGGACTCGACCTCGAGAACATTTACTACTACATCAAACCCACCGATGAACTCAACTCGAGAACCTGGGATGACGTGCCAGAAGAGATCAAACGAACATTTGACAAACTTGGTATCCCAGAAGCCGAACGCGGAATGCTGGCTGGCGTTGGCGCTCAATACGAATCGGAAATGGTCTACCACAACCTGAAAGAAGAGTGGGAAAAGCTCGGCGTGATTTTCCTCTCGATAGAAGACGGAATGCGCGAACACCCAGAAATCTTCCGCGAGTATTTTGCGACAGTCATTCCACCAGAAGATAACAAATTTGCCGCGCTCAACAGCGCCGTTTGGTCTGGTGGCAGCTTTGTTTACGTGCCAAAAGGTGTGAACGTGGACATCCCACTGCAAACCTACTTCCGCATCAATGCCGAAAACTCAGGGCAGTTCGAGCGCACCCTGATCGTGATCGAAGAGGGCGCATTCGCGCACTACATCGAAGGTTGCACCGCACCCAGTTACTCGAGCGACAGCTTCCACAGTGGCGTGATTGAAATTGTGGTCAAAAAAGACGCTCGGATGCGTTACAGCACGATTCAAAACTGGTCGCACAACGTTTACAACCTTGTGACCCAACGCGCTGCCGTGTACCAAGGAGCGCACATGGAATGGGTGGACGGCAACCTGGGCAGTAAAGTCACCATGAAATACCCAGCCACGTATTTGCTTGAGGAACACGCTCGAGGCGAGATTCTGAGCATTGCAATGGCAAACACCGGACAACACCAAGATGCTGGCGGCAAAGTCGTACACTTCGCGCCAAACACCAGCTCGAGCATCGTTTCAAAATCAATTTCCAAAAACTCTGGACGCTCGAGTTACCGTGGTTTGGTCAAGATTTACGACGGGGCGACCAACGCCAAAAGCAATGTCGAATGCGACGCGCTTTTATTGAACGACGACAGCCGCACCGACACTTACCCTTACATCGAAATTGAAGAAAAAACCGCGTCAGTCGGACATGAAGCCACCGTGAGTAAAATCAACGACGAGCAAGTGTTCTACCTGATGTCTCGAGGGTTGAGCGAAGAAGCCGCAACTGGTTTGATCGTGCGCGGATTTATTGAACCAATCGCCAAAGAACTCCCGCTCGAGTACGCGGTGGAACTCAACCGTTTGATTGAACTCGAGATGGAAGGATCAGTAGGCTAAAGCCGTTTGAAAAGCTCGAGAGGAGTGAAATCATGACCATGCGCGAAGAAATCATTGAACGGATAGACCACATGACTGAAACAACTCTCGAGCGACTGAAAAAAGTGATTGACACTGACCCTGCATTCAAATACCCAGATTTACCTGATGTTCGAGTGCAACGCACCCAAGCCGACAAAGACGAATTTAAGCGCATTATTCGAGAACTTGCCGAACCAATGCCTGCCAAAGACCTTGCGGAATTCAAAGAAGACATCAAACGCCAACCGTGGCGATCTAAGCCCAGCGAATAAAGATGAAATACTTACCCGATACCAACATTATTTCAGCAATTATTCACGAGAACGAGGAAGTCATTCAACGTTTCACAACACTTTACGACGACAATCATATCTTTATCATCAGTGCCATTAATTACTACGAAATAACTCGAGGGTTAACACTCCCAAAATTTCAGAAAAAACGAGATGAATTCCAGGCTTTCCTTGGTAAAACCGAAATTGTAATGCTCAACATGGATATTTTAGATTTAGCCTCGAGTATTTATCAACAACTCAAACCGCTTGGCAAACTGATTGAGGATGCAGATACCCTAATTGCAGCCACGGCGCTTCACGAAAAAGCAATACTGGTGACAGACAACACCAAACACTTTGCTCGAGTATCAGGATTACAACTCGAGAATTGGATTGAAAGAACATGATATTGGTCATTCGAGAAAAAGTAACTTCTGAACAACTCCGTGAAATGCTCGAGGTTTATGCTGCAAGTTCTTACATTAAAGTTGCCGTTGATGTTGAACAAGAATT
>JANMUC010000687.1:0-1262 GCA_031391225.1 Deinococcales bacterium | reverse complement strand
CCGACCAGCCTCTTGATAGTACGCCTCGAGCGTGCCCGGCATTTGGTAATGCACGACAAGGCGCACGTCGGGTTTATCAATGCCCATGCCGAAGGCGACCGTGGCACAAATCACTTCTGCCTCACCACTTAAAAACTGGTCTTGAACACTGCTGCGCGTGTTGTCAGAAAGCCCAGCGTGATATGCGAGCGCCCCAAGTTTGCTGGCGACCTCTTCGGTGGCTTTGCGGGTGCTGCAATAAATAATGCACGGACCAGGAAATTTTTTCCTGAGCAACCGCAGCACCTCGAGTTTTAACGCGCCCGTATTGGCAGGATGCACGCTAAACGTCAGGTTCGGGCGGTCAAAACTGCCAACCAGCACTTGTGGTTGCTCGAGCAGGCTAGCGGCGATTTCTTCGCGGACTTTGACGGTGGCGGTGGCGGTCAGTGCCAGGGTTGGGGCTTTAAGCGGTTTTAAAATCGTGCCCAGCGCCATGTAATCGGGTCTGAAATCATGACCCCACTGTGACACACAGTGCGCCTCGTCCACCACCACCAGGGCAGCCCGCTCGAGCAAATCGCGGCTGGCTCGAACACGTTCTGGGGAAATATAAACCAGTTTGTACTCGCTCGCCCTAATGCCTTGAAAACGACGCGTGGCTTCTTTCGCCTCGAGGTTGGAGGCGATGTAGGTCGCGCTGACGCCCTTACGATTAAGCGCATCGACTTGATCTTTCATCAAAGCAATTAACGGCGAGATCACCACGGTTGTTCCAGGTAGCAAGGTTGCAGGCAATTGATAGGTCAGACTTTTACCGCCACCCGTCGGCAGCACGGTCAAGGCATCTTTTCCAGCCAAAACGGCATTGACCGTCTCGAGTTGCAATGGTCTAAAGCTCGAGTGACCAAATCGTTTCAGTGCGGCGGTAATTTCGGGGGTCACGCCGTCGATTGTACCGTGTTACGTTTATTGCGTAAAGCGCTTTTGCGCATAAGGTGTAGACTGCACCTGTGACCCCAGCCACAACCGAACAACCCGTGCGTGTGCTGGTGGTGGATGACTCGAGTTCACAGCGCACCATGCTGATCGGAATGCTCGAGGCGGACCCATTGGTTCGAGTAATCGGTTGGGCAAGCAACGGCGAAGAAGCGATTCAAGCCGTCACCCGCTTAAAACCTGATTTGATCACAATGGACCTGCGAATGCCCGTCATGGACGGACTGGCAGCCTCGGAGCACATCATGCGTGACAACCCGACCCCCATTTTGATGGTCACGGGC
>JANMUC010000662.1:0-3341 GCA_031391225.1 Deinococcales bacterium | reverse complement strand
CTGTTGAACTCGAGTATATTGTAACTACAAATGGTGTTACCGCACCACCCGTTATATTTGCCAATCCAAGTAATTAAAGTTTTGGGGGAACTCAAAAAAGTTTGAGTTCCCTCTTTCTTATTTTAAGGGAGATATTCGATGCCATCCTACGAATTAATACAGTACCCTCTAGTTAAACAAGATGAAACTAGTCTTTCACATATTGGAGGATCACCCAATTTACCAGATCAATTTAAACTACCGAATTGTAAACTATGTAATAGCCCCATGACTTTTTTCTTTCAGGTGAAATTTCCCAAAAAACATGATTGGGCAGGGAAAATAATGTCTGTATTTGCGTGTACGTCATGTACTCCGATAGAAGGAAACCACTATCCTCCATTTTCGCCTAATCGCAAGAGAATTCCCGATCACTTCTTAGATGATTATGAAAAATCATTTCATATTTTTGCTTTTGAGAATACCGAAACAAGTTCTTTAAGGAAGGAATATAAACAAGTTCTTCAATTTGAGAAAATTGAACTTCAATCGCTCCGCTCAACAACAATGCAAATCACAAGAATCGGCGGTAAACCAAACTGGAGAATATCAAATGACTTCCCCGAGGATTATATGGGAAGTCATTTTACATTTCTTATGCAAATTTGGGATGATTGGGCGTTTAAAAAATTGCCTAATGCTCCACGACAGGCACTTTTTTCTTTTTTAGATTCTTCAGTGAAATTTAGGAATGATGATCTCTACTTTTTGTTTCGTGGCGCACCATTATATCTTTTTGGTACGCTCGATTTTGAGATACCAAAAGTTTATGTTCTAAACCAAAAATAGTTTCTCAATACATTTTGAAGCTCGAGCATCACATCTCGAGGAGGTAACATGTTAGTCCATCAAATTAGAAAGTTTGAAGGCGAAGTCCAAAATAGCACTTCGTTAAGTCATGCTGGTGGAATACCTAATATTCCAGCAAATATTGGATTGCCTTCTTGTCAATTGTGTGGTTCATTAATGACTTTTTTCTTTCAGATTGAATTTCCAAAAGAGCATCAATGGAAAAATAAAATTATGGCAGTATTTGCATGTACTTCATGTTCACCAAAAGAAAATATTACACCGCTTATCTCACCTGATTTTAAACACATTCCAGACCATTTTCTGGACACTTATGCAAAAAATTTTTTAATCACTGCATTCTCAAAGGCAGAAAATCCAATTATGAGAGGTGAATATATTCCGAAAATTAAGTATGAAATCATTGAAATTATTCGTCCTGTTCCAAAATATTTTGGAACTAAATTGGGTGGTAAACCAGATTGGCGTATTTCAAACGATTTTCCAGAAAATTATATGGGCAATAAATTCACTTTCTTATTACAAATTCTCGATGATTTTGAATTTTCATTTCACAAACTAGAAGATGCTCCCCCACAGTCAGAGTATCCACGGTTTACTTTTGATACGGGATACCGAACAGATGATAGATACGTTCTTTTTGGTGGTGTACCATTGTATTTCTTCGGTACTCTTAATACTAATAACCCTCAAGTTTATGTCATGAATCAATAAAGCAGATCATTGAAGCTCGAGCCTCAAAACTCGAGCTTTTTGCTTCTCGAGTTTTATCTCAAAATTTCTTGAAATTCAGCAATGTCTTTGGTTTTAGACTTTAAAGAACTCTTCGACATTCAAAATAAACGCCACCGCGCCCCCCACAGGCACTTCGACGGGTTGTGCCAAAAACGGTTCGGGTTGTTCGGCAACGGGTACACCTGGCGTGATAAAACGGGTTCTCGAGCGGCATTTGTCTTGCACAATTTGTTTTGCCGTCTCGAGGTCGGTTTCACTGACGCCCAAGAGCAATGTGGTGTTGCCTTCGCGTAAAAATCCGCCGGTGCTGGCGAGTTTGGTAACGGTTAAACGTTTTTGCGTGAACTCTTTGACCAGTGCCGCAGCGTCCGCATCTTGAACGATCACAACCATGAGCTTCATATTGTAAAGTCTAGCAAATCTTGGGTGATTCTGAACTTGGGGAAGATGAGGAATTGGGTTCTCGACTCAAATCTGGGTGGATTTGAAGTTTGTTGATTTTTGAGATTTGGTATTTCAAATACAATTCTGCTATTTACAGAAACAAGTCTTAAGAAGTATACTCGAATACTACTCCTCGAGCTTCCCGCGACCCTCGAGAAACCAGAAATCTGAGGTCTTCAATGTTGAAAATTGAATCGGAATTTACTCCAAAAGGCGATCAACCCACCGCGATCAAACAGCTTGTCGAAGGACTCGAGGATGGGTACAGGTTTCAAACTTTGCTGGGTGCAACTGGTACGGGTAAAAGTGTGGCTTGGGATGAACCTGTCACGGTTCATTTGGGCGCAGATCAATATTTTCGCGGCTCTATCGGGCAACTGATCGATTCGGCACTTGGTTTAGAGCAACAAACCGATGAGCACCTCGAGTTACCGCCGCCTGGAGCTTGGCGCGTTCTGGCTTGGAACAGCGAGGATGGCACAACGGATTGGCAGCCGATTACGGCACTCAGCCGTCATTGTTCACCAACAAGCATGTACAAGCTTGGGACAAAATGTGGACGTACTGTAACCGTCACGGGCGATCATAGCGTCTGGGTTTTACGTGCTGGGCAATTGCATTTGTTGCCTGGAAATCAAGTGCAACAAGGTGACGCCATGCCCGTTCCACGTTCCATTCCAGAACCCAAACAGCCGCTCGAGTATTTAAACTTGCTCGAAATCCTCAACGAAAAAAGCAACCTGTCTGTCGATGTTCGGGTTGGTCGAGCGCGTGAAGGTTTTGCGCAAACAATTTCGGAAAATTACCCAAACACGTATGCCAAAAATGACGCGATGCAAAATAACTTAAGAGGTCATGGGGTTAACCTTAAAACCGCAACGGCATTGCTGACCCGTGAGATCATGCCGCTCGAGGAACTTCAAATTCGCGGCAAGCGTCATGGTTTGAACGCACGATTAAATTTATCAATTGAACTTGGTTTTGTTTTTGGTCAGTATATCGCAGAGGGTCATGCGGCTGAAAGGTATTCACTGATTTCAGTTCGTGATCCAGAAGTACAGCAAGAACTCGAAAAGTCACTTCAAACGCTTGAGATTCCATTCTTTCGCCGTCAAGATGGCGATTTTGTGATTGGTGCTCGAGTCTGGCGTGATGTGTTGCACGAATTAATGGGTGGTTTGGCAGGCAGTAAACGCTTACCGAGCATTTGGGCTGGAATGTCAAATACCGTTTTGGCAAGCCTATTGCGAGGTTATTTTGAGGGTGATGGCGGAATGGACAGAGGTGCGGTCAGTGCCGTCACTCAAAGCGTG
>JANMUC010000613.1:0-3615 GCA_031391225.1 Deinococcales bacterium | reverse complement strand
CGGGAGAGGGTGGCGAGCCTTAGCGAGTCGGGTGAGGGTGGGCGCTCGAGTCAGCCTCAATAAAATTGGAATTCGTATGTTCTTACCGTTCAATTTGTAGATACCAAATGGGTTCTATATTCCTCCACAATACCTGTTTCTCCAGGGCAACCACAAAGTCTTAAACCAATGTACAAAACAATCTTTTGATGTCTTCCTATCGCAAGGGTGAACACAAGGTTCACCCCTACAGCACACGTTTTCGCGTAGGGGCGCTGCTTGCTGCGCCCGCCTGAATACGAAGACGTTCATAAAATGTGCGAAATTCGGATTTTGCATTTACCCTGTCCGTTTCTCGAGTTTCCCACCCAAAAAAATCCCACCTCGAGCCTTCAAACTCGAGATGGGATGTTGCGTTTCAAAACAATTTACGGGAGAATCAAATCAAAAATAATGCTGTTTGGCTCGAGTTTGACGGTTTTGGTCACGGTTCTCGAACCGAGGGTTGCCGTGATCTTGTAATCGCCGTAAAACCCTCGGGTTTCAAAGTTTCCAGTTGCGTCGCTTGCGCCTGTCGAATTCGTCCACCAGGTCTTAAACACCAAGTCCTTAAAAACCTGTCCGTTTGGTTTGATGCTCCAATCTTTTCTGTACATCGCCGCGTCGGGCAGCCAGTGCTGTCCCTCCCAGAAACCCCACATCAGGAAGCTCGAGACGTTTTTGTTGGCGAAGGCAATGGTCAAAAAGTCGCGCAAATAATCGGCTTGCAGTGGTTCGTTGCTGGTGTTGACATCAAATTCGGTGATTGCCAGTGGTAAACCGAACGTTCCAAAGGCATCCAACCTCGAGTTGAGTTCTTCTGGTGGTGTCAGTTGCAACCCAAAGTGTGCCTGCAAACCGATGCCTTCAATGGGTGCACCAAGCTCGAGCAGGCGTTTGATGATGCGTTTAAATTCAACATCAAGGTTGCCTTCACCGAGGTTGCCGTAATCGTTGATGAACAATTTGGTGTTTCCATCGAGTTCTTTGGCACGTTTGTACCAGTTGACCATTTCGTCTTCGCCGACCACTTTTGCCAGACGTTTGTTGGCGCTGGGTTCGTTGACCACATCCCATTCGACCAGTGTGCCCTTGGTCGCGCCCAGAATGTCTACCAGGTGCGCGTCAATTCTGGCTTTCAGTTTGGTGGTATCGCTGAACAGTGCTGGGACATCATCGGGCAGGCAGTAGTTGGCATCACAAGGCCAAATTAGATTATGTCCGCGAACAGAGATGTTGTTGGCAGTAAACAATTTAATCGCCTCGAGCGCTTGGGTTTTGCGGCAACATTCCCAGACGGGCCATTTCAAATCATTCTCGAGGACAACGCGGTTAAAGAGTTCCAAGATGGTGGCTTTGTATTTTGCGGAATCCTGCGAGGTGGCAAGCAGTTTTTCGGCGTCCACTGCTGTGCCAAACGGAAAAGCGTGACGCTGCATCTCGAGTTTGATGGTGGCGTTTTGAATTGGCTTGCCATTGCTGTCTTTGAGGTTGACGCGCAAATTGGTTTTGCGGATTTGGTCTATTCGGGCATCGGCGGCACTGCGCCAAGCTGCGTCAAGTTCGCGTCCGACGTAACCAATCCCAGAGAACGGAAGCTCGTTCACGGTTTTGGTCTTGGCATAATTTTTAAGAATCACGCCACCAAGTTCAAAACTTTGGTTGTTGTAACCCAAGCGAAAGCGGGCGGCACCAGTGCCAACTGGGTAATCTTGGACGGCTTTAAACGGCACGCTGTAAAGTACCCATTGCGGTGTCAATCTTACACCGATACCGACAGATTTATCGTAAGGGTCAGTGTTTTGCTCAAAGACAAATTCCGTTTGGGCGGCTTGGCTCGAGGTGCTCCTAGCCCAGAATTGCACGATCATGGTGTCGTCTTTGCTGATCGCCAGAACATTGTCGGCAGAGAGTTGCGAAGAATATGGCTGTTCGACAGGTTGCAATCCGGTGACGCGCCAGGCTTTGGCAAAAGGTTTGTCTGCAACGTCAATGATTTCGAGTTGTACGGCGTTGCTCGAGCCTCCTTTCAGAGCGGCAAACGTATCTGTGCCAATCACGTCCAGACCACCGTCTGGCAGTTGGGTGATTTGGGCTTTTGAGGTGGGTTGGCAGGCGCTGAAGGCGATCACGGAAAGCACCAGGACAAGCAATGGTGTGTGTTTGCGTGTGAACATGTGAACTCCTCTCGAGTTTGGGCTTATTTCTTGGCTTGGAATTTTAAACTCCAGTTGCTTTTGGTTAAGTTGCTAAACGTCATCGAGGCTGGCTCGAAGGTCACCCCTGGAGCTGTGGGTGTGACCGTAAAACTCGAGTTGTTGGGTCGAGTGCAACTCCAGCGTTGGGCGTTGTTCCAGGTGGCACAGTGGGTTTCCAAACCGCTGAAAGAGATTTGTAAACCTGTCATTCCCAGAATGTCACCGCCCACATCGACTCGAGCTTTAAAAGCGGTTTCGGCTCTTGCAACGGCGGCGCTCGGGTCTTGGGAAAGGGGTTTGTTGCTTTGCTGCTCGAGTTTGCCGCGTTTGATGGCATTTTCCAGGGCGGACAAGTCACCGTTTGGCAGCGTGCGCGTCCACCAGTTGGGCGTTTCAGAGTAGACCCAAACGAATTCGTCGCTGACGCGCAAGCCGTGATAGATGTTGTGAGCGATTAGGTTATAGCGCTCAACATCGTTTTGCAGGTAATAGCCAAAAAACCTGGCGCTGTCAAAAAAATTCATGGTGCCATCAATATAAATGGCGTTAGAGAATTTAAATTGACGATTGAATTTAGCGTGTAACGCTGGCGCAACAAAAACTTGTGCGTCGTTCAGAGCGTATGTACGAGCGGCATCAAAGTCGTTCGGGTGGAAATGATAGTACGAAGTTTCATTGCCATCAATCAAAACTGCCTGATCGCTTGCCGCCTCGAGCATCCCTTCAGTAAACGCGGCGTACAAACCCAAACTGCCATTCGTCTCGAGACTGGCATGGGCGCTTTGATAGGTCGCATTTGGAGGTATTTCAAAGGCACTAAACGCGTACAAACTGAGAATGGTGATGCCAGGATAGGCGCGTTCAAAGGCTCGCATGGTTTGAGCGCCGCGCTTGCGCAATTGGGTTTCAAATGCTTGAAAACTGTGACCCGATTTTTGGGGTTGCGACGCGTACGCCCACAGATCGAATTGATACACCTCAGGGTCGAACATGATGCCGCGCAACCCGCCTTGTTTGGCAACCCTGGCGTGCTGAAAAAGGTTTTGTTCGGCTGCTGCCCAAATCGTGTCGTCAAACCAATCCCAAGTATCGCTATTGACATTGATCAGGTAAAAACTGTTTGCCAATTTGCTCGAGTTGATTTTTTTCAGGGCGCTGATATCGAGGTCAAAATCGTGTTCTGGAATGATTTGAGGCACAATAATTTTGTCACCGATGATTGACCTAAAGACCACGCCGTCAAAAATGCTTTGCTCGAGTTTGGCGCTGGTCAGTTGATCGGGACGTGGTTTGTCCCAACCAAATTCAATGATTTTTTTGGTGCCTGGTGTTTTGATGATGCTCGAGGCTTGATTGCAGGCGCTTACCAGTAAACTTGCGCCGAATAAGAGACTTAAGA
>JANMUC010000595.1:0-4894 GCA_031391225.1 Deinococcales bacterium | reverse complement strand
ATGTTGACTTGCGACTTGTAATCCGCTCCAACCTTGATTGTCATCTTGAAGCCAGCGGACAAGCCTGCCTCGGCGAGCAATTTTTTGGCTTTCTCGAGGTTGGTGATTTGATCTTTGCATGAGGCAAACGCCCAGCTCTTGGGTGGAATCGGACCGCAATTGATGACCGTGCCCTTGCCAAAAATCGCGGTTTTGACAATCTGATCGCGGTTGACCGCAAACGACAGCGCCTGACGGACCTTGATGTTGTTAAAGGGAGCCTTTGACTGGTTGAGTCCGAGGTAGTCGTACCAGGTGCCTGGACCACCCGAGAGTTTGACCGTGGTTGAAGTCTCGAGGCGGTTGACCTCGTTCTGCGGGACGCTCATGATCAGGTCAACGTTGCCGGTCTCGACGTTGGTGATGCGTGCGGTGTCGTCTTTGAGCGGTTTGAAGATCAGGCTGTCGAGGTAGGGTTTGCCCGCCTCCCAGTAATACGGGTTGCGCTTGAGTGTCACGTTGTCGTCTGGTGTCCAACTGACAAACATAAATGGACCAGAACCGAGCGGGACTTTGTTTGGATCGTTCTTTTCGGCGTACCCCTCAGGCATGATCCCCATCAGGGTGCCTCCAACTTTGGTCAAAAACGGCGCGAAGGTTTCCTCGAGCGCGATTGTAACCGTGTAGGCATCGGGTGCGGTGATGGATTTGACCTTGCCCAGATCGTTCTGGCGTGGACTGGCGGTTTTTGGATCAGTGATGCGCATCAGCGAGTAGACGACATCCTTGGACGTCAGGGGTTTGCCATCACTGAATTTGACATTCTTGCGTAGGTTAAACGTGTACTTTAGCCCATCTTTGGACACCGCCCACTTTTGAGCGATAGACGCGGTGACATCGCCTTTGGGCGTGATCGCCAGCAGCGAATCGTAAATCTGCTCGTCCACAACCGCGCTCGAGTACGCCGAGACGGTGTGCGGGTCAAGACCAACAACATCTGCCTGTTGTGCCACAGTCAACGAACCACCCTTGGTCTGCGCCGAGACCATACCGATTGCCAGTGCACCAACTGCAAGACCCCAACCAAACCATTTTGCCGTAACTTTCATCACTGACCCCCTTGAAAAAAGAACAGGTTCGTTGTCGCCGCCAAAGTCACGCTTGTGCTGACTCACCTCCTCGAGTCTTTCGGTTTTGATCTGATGCCCTTGTCCGAGCGACAAAATCGCGGATGGTTGCAAAAAATGCCTCGGGTTCCTCGAGGTGCGGCATGTGACCTGAGCGCTCGAAAATCTTGAGTTCCGCACCTGGAATGTGGTGTTGGATGTCCTGGGATTTGTTGGGTGGTGTGATGTAATCGTCGCGCCCAACCAGCACCAGCGTCGGGGCGCGAATCTGCGCCAATCGTGGGCGTGTGTCCCAACCTTTCAGAATCTCGAAACCACGTTTGGCGGCAGACGCGCAGTAAATGGTTTCACCCATTGCTCGAGCTGCCAGATCGGGATCAAAGTTGAAATAGTACAACGGTCCCAGCAGGTCCATCATCCTGGCAAAGTCTTCATCCGATTCTGGCGACAGCGAATCCAAGACCTCAAGCATCTCTGGGGTTGCACCCTTGCGGGTGGCGTGCATTTTGACCTCGTCGGCGTAATCAAAAACCGCTGCGGTATCCATCAAAAAAGCGTGAGACACACGACTCGGATAACGGATCGCGTATTCTTGGGCAATAAACCCGCCGTAAGAACTGCCCAGCACCGCAACCTTCTCGAAGCCCAAATGCTCGCGCAGCGCGTCCACATCCGCGGCAAATTGTTCAAAGTTGAGTGTCTCGAGATCGGGGCGACCAGAGCGTCCGTTGCCACGGTGGTCAAAATAGATCAGCTCGAAGGTATCGCCCAGCGCGTCCATCCACGGGTGCATGTAGCTGTGGTCGCAACCCAGACCGCCGTGCATGACCAGGCAGGGAATCCCTTGACCGTGACGCACGTAAAAAATCTCGGTTCCGTTCAGTGTCACGTTGGGCATCGCATGTACCTCCCAAAACTGTTTTGAGGCTGGTGATTGATCGCAGCGGAAAACACGGACTTGGAAAATCGCTCAAATTCTCGCGCACCTTCCCCTGTGTCGGGATCAATGCTCGAGAACGTATAGAACTGCTGATAATTGCCCAAAATTTGTTCAAAAAACGCCTTGGTGAAAGACTTCCCACCAACACTTCAACTTCTTGACAAAAACAGTAACACGTGAATGAATGCTTGTCAATTGCTGTATTCACGTGCTAATGTCACAATTCCTTACGCAATGCGTAATAAAATAAATCATGAGCTACGCAGACCTTGACCCACTCGATCATCAAATCGTGACCTTTTTGCAAGAAGATGGTCGCATGGCTTTCCGTGAGATGGCTCGCCGCCTCAGCGTTTCTGAAGGCACGATAAGGCGGCGTTACAACGCGATGGTCAAAAATGGTTTCCTGCAAGTCTTGGCAACCGGTGATCCAGCCGGATTTGGCATCAAAGTGGATGCCATCACCCTGGTCAAAACCGTTCCTCGAGCCGCCGAGTCTGCCGCAAAATCCATCGCCGCCTTCGAGTCGGTTCGCTTTGTCGGTTTGACAATGGGTCCAGCCGATATCGTGGTTGAAAGCCTGCACTCCTCGATAGACGAGCTGTACTATTTTATTTCCCACACCTTGCCAGACGTGCCTGGAGTCTCGAGTTGCGAAACCATTCAAGTGGTCAAAATTCTAAAAAACACCTGGGATTGGCAAGCCTGGCTCAAACGTAAGCCAGCGAAGGAGGTCGTGTTATAGAGGGTTGGTGCATTCGGCGGCAGTCCACAATGCTCTCAATCACACATGGGGAGGTCAGGATATGAAAGTTCATATCAAGTTGTTGTCCGTATTGGCGCTCACGCTCGGTTTGGGCGTGGCTCTAAGTCAAAGTCCAGCACCAACAGGCAAACTCGTGATCGTCCAAACCCAAGACCCACATTCATGGGACCCTATTGACACCTTCCTGCTCTCGTGGGGCATGGTGGGTTCAAACATTTTTGATGGACTGGTGGATCGTGGACCAGACCTGAAAATCAAACCAGGTTTAGCCGAACGCTGGGTCTTTTTGAAAAACAATTCGGTGATCCGCTTTACCTTGCGCAAAAACGTGAAATTCCAAAACGGTGAGGATTTTGATGCCAGCGCGGTCAAATTCACCTTTGACCGACTGCTCGGCGATGAGGGCGCGAAAGGACCACAACAAGCCAATTACACCGCCATCAAAGATGTCAAGGTGGTCAGCAAATACATTGTCGAATTCAACATGAGCCGTCCTGATCCGGTCATCATCACCAAACTGGCTGGGTACGGCGCAAAAATCATCCCACCCAAGTATTACAAAGAAGTCGGCGATGAAAAGTTCAACAACTTGCCCGTCGGCACAGGACCATTTCGTCCAACCGAATACGTCAAAGACGATCATCTGACGCTCGAGGCATTCACCGGGTACTGGGGTGGTGCGCCAAAGGTCAAGACCATCACGTACAGGTTTATTCCAGAAGCCTCCACTCGAGTGGCGGAGCTTCAGGCTGGACGGGCTGACATCGTTCAGGGTGTACCCGTCAGTCTTGCCAGTGTGGTCAAGGGGATTGGTGACGCAGTGCTTGTGCCAGTGGGCACGACCACCGTGACCGAATTGCGTTTTAACACGTCTCTGAAGCCAATGGATGATGTTCGCGTTCGACGAGCCATGATTTATGCCGTGGATCGGGATACGATCATCAAGACCATCCTTCAGGGGTATGGCAAGCCGATTGCCAGCTTTCAGGGAGATATCTCGTGGGGCTATGATCCAAAACTCAAACCACTGCCTTATGACCCTGCCAAAGCAAAAGCCCTGCTTGCCGAAGCCAAAGTGCCCTCAGGAACTGAAGTCGAGATTGACTTTACCGACACCGACGTTCAATTCCGCGAGGTTGCCCAGGGTATCGCAGGCTATTTGCAAGCGGTTGGCTTGAAAGTCAACCTGAAGACCTTTGAACAGAACACGTACTTCAGCGACATCATTCCCAAGAACAAGACGGGTCACATGTACAACTTTGGCTGGGGTGGCTGGACACTTGATTTTGACAACACTGCCTACCTGCTCTACCACAAGGGCGAATACTGGAATCCTGTGTTCTCAGACCCCAAAGTTGAAGCTTTACTTGAAAAAGAGCGCGGCACTTACAATCAAAAAGCCCGTCAAAAAACCATGCAAGAACTTGCACGTTACTTGCAAGAAATTGCCATCGAGATGCCACTGTATCAGGGCGTGAACTTGTGGGGCATGAACAAGCGCGTTTCTGGTTGGGTTGTCCCACCCGATGACCGCAACCGCCTGGTGAGCGTTTCCGTCAAATAAACCCGTGGCTGTTGATCTACAGACCGTGACCGAATCGCTCGAGCTTACGGGCGATTCGGTTCTTGAAAGGGGAACGGGTGCTGCGATACACGGTGTTCAGGTTGATTCAGGCGCTGTTCGTGATGTTGGTGGTCACACTGCTCGTGGCTTTTGCGGTGCGACTCTCTGGCGACCCGGTGGTTGCCTTGTTTCAAGGGGCTTCGGCTCCCAACAAGACAGACCTCGAGCGAATTCGCAAGGCATTGGGGGTGGACCGCCCTTTTTTGGTGCAGTACACAGAATTCGCAACTGGTTTGTTGACGGGCAACCTTGGAAAGAGTTTTCGCAATGGTCAGCCGGTCAGCGAACTGATCCGCGAAAAAATTCCTGGCACGCTGGTGCTGGCAGCCTCGAGCCTGTTCGTTTCGATAGCCCTTTCAGTCCCACTGGCAATCGCCTCGGCGGTGCGCAAGGGACGCTGGGTGGACCGACTGGTGCGTTTGTTCTCGCTGATCGGTTTGTCGTTTCCCAACTTCTGG
>JANMUC010000573.1:0-5531 GCA_031391225.1 Deinococcales bacterium | reverse complement strand
GGCTGCCCCTGCGCGAATGAAAAGGCGCTCGAAGCCGTTGTAACCGAATTGAATCTCGCCTTGGATGGTGTCGCCGTTTGGGGCGTAGACGCCGAAACGTCCGGTGTGGTTGGTCAGGATGTTCCAATCATCGCTTCGCCATGCGGCGGCGATGCTGTAACGCCCTCCATCTTGCACGAACGTGTCGTTGGCGAGTTTGACAAATTCTGGCAGCACGTCGTACTCGAGGCTGGGACTGATCGTAAGTTCTGGTGAAATTTTGACAACGCCCGAAATCGTGTAGACCTGTTTGATGCCTGCGCTCGAGAATCCAAGTTGCAATTTTGCGCCGCCTTGCAGGTCGTCTCCTGCGTAACGTGCGCCGAGGCTGACCGCGCCTGAAACGGTGGGCGAGAACAGGGCTTCGCCGCCGATTTGGGTGCTCCAATTGTTGCCGAGCGGAATATTGGTGTCCACCCCAACTCGAGCGCGTCCGGCATCTCCTGAAATGTTGGTGGTTTCGTAACTGGCGGCAATGTTGGTCGTGCCAAAGGTGTCGGGCTGTTGCTCGAGATTTCCCGCACCGAGCAAACGCAAGACTTCGGCGTTGCTGAAACGTCCTGTCGCACCCAAACTGAGGGCTTGACGGATAAAGTCTGATTCGTAAGTCAGGGTGTCGGACAGACGCAAACTGAAGTCGCTCGAGAGGGCATATTCAACGGACAAAGTTGTGTCGCCGTACGCGGTTGGCAAGATTGGCACGCGTTGCAAGAAGCCAAATTTCCAGTTGCCGAGCGGTAATTCTGCGCCCAACGTCAGGAACAAACCTTGGGTAAACGGGTCAGCGTTGGCGGGTGTGTGCGCGAATTGCAACAGTAAGCCAATGTTGGCGCTGAACGCTCCGAATTCTTTGGCGGCTCGAGCGGAGAGTTTGGTGCTGCTGTTGCCGTTTCCATAGTCTTGGTTGTGATTGAGTGCCAGGTTGATGCTGAAATCTTTGATGTCACCAATCACGGCTTTGACCTCGAGGTTGCGGGCTTGAAGGTCTGTGGCGGTGCTCGGGTCAAAATAGCCTGGTTGGGTGTCTTGGTAGCGCCCTTGAATCTGGAATTGATCTGTGGTGTATGAGGCTTGCGCCGCCAAGCCCAGACCGCCGCCGTTGCCGATCTCACCAGAGAAGGTTGTCTCGAGAGAAAACTGCAAGCCGTTGCTGGCGTAATTCGCGGCGACGCCCAAAAGGTAGAGCGGGTTTGAGCCTGGTTTAAATTGCAATGCCGTGGCAGAGAGACTGAATTCTGGTGTGACCAGCAATGCAGCTTGAACGCCGAAACGCAATTCTCGAGGCACGTCAGAACCCGCCACGGCGTATTCAACCTCGAGGAATTGTGGGTTGCCGTTGGCGTCGGTGCTGAAGAGCGCTTTGGAAAGTTGAATGTTGCCCGAAAGGTTGTCGATGGTGTAATCCGCAAGGCGTTTGAGCACCACTTCGGAGAGTTTGATTTTGTTGTTCTTGTCGTTCTTGTCGTACGTCACGATCACAACGCGTTCACTGGAGCTTTGGATGTTGGCATTCAAGCGGTAAAAGCTTGTGCCGTCGCCTCGGGTTTTGAAGCGTTGATCGGCGTTTGGCACGAGGGCGGCAAAACCGTTGATCCGGTACGTTGCGCCTCGAGCCAGAGCTTGAAAGCCATTGAAATTGGGGCTGTAGTTGGAAAGCAAACCTCTAAAACCTGGGGTGATCTGTCCGTATATGACGTAACTTGAACCGCGCTCGAGCCGCAAATAAATGCCTTCGCTGGAACGAATATCGCTACCCGTGCTCGAGGCGTCGCCCAACAAAGGGAAGCGCTCGAATGGGTTGGAGGGCGGAAGCAAACTGCCGCCGAGCACCAGATTGGAGTTGAGGTCGGCTTGCCAGTTGACGGCGGCGATCAGTGACCAACCTGCTCCCAAGTCACCTCGAGTGAATGCGCGTAAAGAGCCTGAAACGCTGAATTCGGTGGTGTTGGCAAAGCTGAGGTTTAGTTGCACACTCGCCAGCCCCGAAGCCACCAGAGGACGCTCTGAGGCGACGACAGGGGTAGAGTCGAGCAAGAGTGGGTTGCTCGAGTTAATCGCCAGTTCGGAGGTATTGAAACTGAGGCTTGAGCTGATCACTCCGTTTTCGTTGCTGACTCGAGCTTCGAGCTTGACATTGACGGTTGGGGCGACTTCGCCCTCTCCCCTACCGATGTCACGCAGGCGCACCCTTGCCACGCCGTTGTTCAAGAGCACTTGATAACCTGGAATTTCTGGCGCGGCGTCGGGCGTCTCGGGTTCGACATTGATCTCGAGCGTGACAAATTCGTCGTTGGCAGGGTTGCCCGAGGCGTCCAAAGCACGAACGGTCAGCACGGGTTGATCGATTGGATCATTGGTTGGACGCTCGAGTTTGACCTCGAGTTTGACGGCGGGTCCTTTGGTTTCTGGGCGAATGTCGTTCAACAAAATACCGCTCTGAGCATTGGCGCTTTGCAACATTTCAATCACTTCGGGTTGACCTTCGACCAGCACCAGTTCACCCGTTCCGACCAAACTGCCAAGCACACTGTTTGGCGCAACTCGAGGTCGGCTGTCGGTGTTGGTGCTGGTTGGCACGATCAAAATCACGGCTGGGTCATTCGGAACGGTGATTGCGCCCTCATGCGAAACGCGATACGTCACGCCAAACGCCTCTCGAGTTTGTTGATTGGCTCGCATCATCAAGACATTTTGTTTGGCTCGAGCTTGCACTACGGTGCGTAATTTCTCGGCTGGAATCACCCAGAACAAACGATCACCGTTGACGAGCGGATCAGCCAGAAGATCGCGGTTGAGACTCGAGACGGGTTGTTGATTGATGTCCAAGTTGGAGCTTCTTAGCAATCGGCTCGAGTCTTTGATGTATTTGGAATTTGTTGGAATACGGTCTGAGAGCACCACAAAACCCGTGGTTGGCGGCGTCTCGAGTTTTGCGAGCACCAAAATTTGGGATTCGCGGGTTTCTGGCGGCAATGGTTTGGCGGTTGCGCTAACGTTTGAGCTTGCGGTGGCACAGTTTGACTCGAGACTGGCACGAATTTCGCCGTTCGAGATGGCGTTGATGGCGCGAACCGGAACCGTGAATTTTGCGGGTTCTGATGCTCGAGTTTTGCCCTCAAAGGTCAGTGCATCCTGGGTTTGCAAACCGTCTGGTAACACAAGATTGAGCTTGAACGGCAAGAAGTACGCAAATGCCGTGCTGACTGTTGCATTCAGATTGGTACGCTCACCCAATTTCAACTCGAGTTTCGCAGGATCAAGTCTTACCTCGAGTTTGGGATTGTACTCGAGCGTGACGTTAGACACCTGATTTGCGACAACAACAACTTTAACTTCTTGCGTCGTCGCGCCCTCGAGCGCCTCGGGTTGAAGAGCATAACTTCCTGGTGCAAGCTGTAAGCTCTCCCCTGTTTTGTGGTTTTCACCATTCAGGCTATAATTTGCCACCTCAAGCGGCACTCGTTGACCGCAAATGACTGCCACAGCATTAACGTTTAAAGTTCCGAGCGCTGGCAGCAAAATCTCGATCGGCACGCTGTCGGTATTGTTCTCGAGATTGGTTTCAGATTCGCTGGCTTCAACAAACGCGGTGTTGACCAATTTGCCAGAAGTCGCCTTCACGGTGGCATTCAAAACAACCATCGTTTTCGCCCCAGCCGCCAGCGTTCCAAGGTTGCAATCGAGCGTGTTGTCGTTGGTGGCGCAAATACCTTGGTCTGGTTTTGCCCCGAACACGTTCAAACCTGCTGGCAGAGCATCGTGCAATTTGACCTTGGTTGCCGTCGATGGTCCAAAATTTTCCACCTCGAGTTGGTACGTGATCAAATCACCCGTTTTGGCTTGACTTGGCGTGACGGTTTTTTTCAAGCGCAAGTCAATCACAGGCAAAATCGTTGTGACCGCACTGGCTCGAGTTTCATTACCGTTAAGGCTTGCCAATGCCGTGTTGGTGATTGTTCCCGTCGCGTCTTTAGATACGATGGCTGGAATCGTGAACACTCGAGCTTCGCCAGCTTCAAGTTTGAAAACCGATTGCAGGTTTTTGCCCGTCACGCCTTTGGGCAACACATCCTCGAGCTTGACCTGTTTTGCCACGCCCTTACCTGTGTTGGTCACGCGGATGGTGTACTCGAGGGTTTCGAGTGGTTTGGCAATTGGTTTGTTGACGGTTTTCTCGAGCTTGATTTCGGGTTGCAGCACCACCGGAATTGGCTTCGGCTCGAGGATGTAAACGCTGGCGGGTTCTTCGAGAACCGTATTTCCGAATGTGGCTCGAGCGGTGTTGGTGATTGTTCCAACTTTTTCCGTAGTCACTTTGGAAGCGACGTAAAACCAACGGTGTTCGTGCGCACGAAGGTCAAAGGTTTGGTCAATGTTCTCGCCACTTAAACCTTCTGGCAATTGATCGTTGAGTGTCACGCCTCGAGCCAGCACGTCCCCTTCGTTCCAAACGATGATTGTAAAGTTTGCAACCTCGCCCATATATACCCGACCACGGTCAACAAATTTCACCAATCGAATGCTGGCGGGACGTTTGATCGGTTCTTTAAGTTGAATTGGCACAAGCACGCTTGCTCGAGCCGTCAAGTTGACATTGCGTTGCGAGTTGTTCCAAGCCAATCGTGCGGTGTTGATGATGTTGCCTGAAAAGCCGTCTTTAACCTTAGCCTGCACCACAAATTCTCGGCGTTGACCTGGCTCGAGGTCGAAGGTCTGGATAAAATCTTGACCTTCCAAACCTTCGGGCAGCACATCCTCGAGTTTGATGCCTTGGGCAATTGTTCCGCCTGTGTTCGAGACTTTGAGGCTATAGTTGACGCTTTCTCCTGGCAGGGCGCTTTGGGTGTCAGCAAATTTCTCGAGTTTTAACTTGGCAGGTTCGGCTTTGGGCACTGGAACCGGTTTTGGAATTTGAACCCGCACCGATGCCGAGGCTTGCAAGTGTTGACCATTCCAGAACAAATTGGCGGTGTTGCGAATCGTGCCAGCCGTTTGCCCTGTGACTTTGGCTGGGATTTCAAAAACCCGAGTTTCGCCCGCATGAAGCCCAAAAGCTTGCTCGAGGTTTGGGGCTTCCAAACCCGTCGGCATGAGATCGGAGAGTTTGATTTCTGTGGCGCTCGAGCCGCCAGTGTTGCTGACTGTTAGCGTAAAATTCACAAAGTCATTCGGTTGGGCAAGGGTTTTATTGACGGTTTTCTCGAGTCTCAACTTGGCAGGTGCAGGCACGCTTGCGGGCGTTGCTGGCGGTGGCAGGTTCACATGCACGCGAGCCGAAGCATTGAGCGACTGATTGTTCCCCTCGAGCGTGGCGGTGTTGCGAATCCAGCCTTTGGCGTCCCTGGTGACGATTGCGGTAATTGGGAATGCCCGAGTCTCATTTGGTTTTAAATCAAATACCGTATCGAAATTCGCGGCTTCTAAACTTGCTGGCATGGTGTCTCTCAGTTGAATGCCTGTGGCGGTTGTGCCACCAACATTGCTGACCGTGA
>JANMUC010000570.1:0-1363 GCA_031391225.1 Deinococcales bacterium | reverse complement strand
GAAAGCAGGCGCAGATCAACTTTTGACGTTCAACTCGAAGCATTTCTCGAGACTTGGGGAAGATGTTGCTGGGATTGTTGTCACGCCAAGTTGAAACTCGAGGATTGAAAAAGCCTTTGTGCTAAAAACTCGAGTGGCATGAGCTTTTCGCCTCTCATCCCCGACCCTTCTTGCCCTTACGGCAGCACCTTCGGGCTTGGGCGCTTCTCTCCCAGGAGAGAAGGGAGATTTATTGCTTTGTTGTGTGGCGGGAATGGGTTTGGGGCTATGATTTTATTGTGAAAGTGCCGTCGTACATGCTCGAGCTTCAAAAGGCACAACGATAGAATCCAACACCAGCCGAAGAAATGCTGTGGCGGGTTTTGCGGGGCTGCAATCTCGAGGGAGTAAGAGTTTAGTGCAAAGATTGCAGTAAATCTGTACTGAAAATCGGTCCTGGTTCACCTGTTGGTACAAGTTGCACAACCACCCGATACCCTAAACCCGAAGCGAACCTTGCAAGCGTGTCAAGCTCGAGGTCAACACTGGCTTGTTCAACCGCCGTGACTCGAGGTTGACTGACCCCAACTTTTTCTCCGAGTGCTCGAGTGCTGAGTTTACGAGATTGACGGGCAAGGCGCAGCAATTCGCCAACTCTAGAGGCAATCACAAATTCTTGAACTTGTGCTTCGATAGCGGCTGGGTGCGTCTCGAGCATCGCTGTTGGGTTGGCAACATGTGCGGCGCGTTCTGGTTTGCTGCGCAATGCCTCGAGCTTGGCTTTTGTGCTGGCACTGATGGTTCTTTGTGTTGTGCTGGGTTGCTGGGATTTCATGATTGTTTCCTCTCTCGCCACTTCTTCAGGCTTTCTCTTTCGGTTTGCCTTAACAACATGTGCGATGGAAAAAGGGGACGGTTTTTCTCGAGCGCCTCAAGGATTTCAACAGCCTCACCAAGCATCCATTCGTCACTTTCGGTTTCGTTTTTGCATTCTGCGTGGACAAGATAAAAGCGGTCATCGTTACCACGAATGTAATACGCCCTTGCGCCGCCTTCGCTGGTACGGTCTTTGAGTTCATAAACTGCATCGAACAAATGCTTGCGGTATCGGCTTTCTTGCCCGTGAAGGTACAAATCTGTTGCCATGTTGACCAATTTGTTGACGCAAATCTGTTTTCGCTTAACGACCAACTCGAGCAAATCTTGGATGAACAGTGGATGCGGTTCGTTGAGGCGGTCAGGGTGATACGGGAGAATCAGCGCAAAGCTCACGGTTTGATAACCCTGACCGCCTCAACGAACCGCATCCACTGTTCATCCAAGATTTGCTCGAGTTGGTCGTTAAGCGAAAACAGATTTGCGTCAACAAATTGGTCAACATGGC
>JANMUC010000566.1:0-4959 GCA_031391225.1 Deinococcales bacterium | reverse complement strand
CGAAGTCGCAAGACCGCGCGGTTGACCAGTTCTGGGTCGGATAAAAAATTGGCGGCGCTGCTCGAGGTGATCAGTTCTTGAGACTCGAACATGCTGATGCCGCCCTGCGAATGGGGCGAGGCTTGGGCATAAATTCTGTTCGGTACGGTCGGTGTTGTACCATTTTCTGGGGCTGCTGCTGCTTTTTTTGGACGCGGAGGAGCTGGTTTTTTGCTTGCCATAAAACACCTCTCTTTGGACGTTTGCCATTTTCTCGAGTTGGGAATAAAACCTGCATCAAAAAGAAGCAGGAGAAATTGATTTGATCGTTCACTCGAGAGACGCTTTTGTCGATGTTGTACAAACGGGTCGCGTTGACGGTTTGTTGCTGATTTCATTCCAGGTGATCACGTCAAATGGGTTGACTTTACAACCTAAAGTTGCAGGGCTTTAGGCTAGCACAAGTTTGAAGTCTTAGCGCTGTAAGTGCTTAAAGTATTGTCACATGCACGAAAATTCAAACTAAATTTTGTACCAGTGAAACAAAATAGGCATCACGACTCGAGGCGCGTGAGTTTTGCCTCAAGCTCCAAGGCGGGAATGGGATGCGCGAAATAAAAACCTTGCAGCCTATCGCATGAAAGCAAAGACAATGAACGAACCTGTTCGAGGGTTTCGACACCCTCTGCCACAACATTTAAACCCAGTTGTCGTGCCATCGTGACAATCACTTGCACCAGCGTTGGATTGGCTTTCTCGGCATCGAGTGCCTGGACAAAACTACGGTCTATTTTTAAGGTGTTGATCGGCAAATGCTGCAAGTAACTCAAGCTCGAGTAACCAGTGCCAAAATCATCAATGCTTAAACTGATACCAAGCGCCCGCAGTTCATTCATGCGGTTGATCGTGACATCAAAATCGGTCATGAAAACACCTTCGGTCAGTTCCAAATCTAAATATTTGGCATCCAAACTCGTGGTTTCCAGAGCGGTTTTGACCGATTTCACAAAATCTGGGCGCAGAAATTGCAGCGCGGTGACGTTGACCGAAAATTGAATCGGTGCGTAACCAGCGTTTTGCCATTTTCTGGCTTGAACACAGACCTGTTTCAATACCCACGAATCAATCGAGGTGATCAAACCCATGTCCACCGCGATTGGAATAAAGACTTGAGGCGAGATCATGTTGTCCCCAGATTTCCAGCGCAGCAGTGCCTCGCAGGCGACCATGGTGTTGGTCAGGTCAAATTGCGGTTGGTAATACACTTCAAATTCTTGACGCTCGAGTGCCCCGCGCAACTTTATCTCGAGGTCGTGACGTTCGGTGTACTGGGTGTTTAAGCTGTCGGTAAACCGTTGAATCGCGTTGCGTCCAAAGCGTTTGACCTGATACATGGCGGTGTCTGCATTGCGAATCAGCGAATCCCTGGCGGTGGCATCGTTTGGAAATAGACTCAAACCCACGCTGGCGGTAATGAAGACTTCGGTGTTCTGAATTGGAAATGGTTTGCGGATTGTCTCGAGCATTG
This sequence comes from Deinococcales bacterium, assembly GCA_031391225.1. Taxonomy (GTDB): domain Bacteria; phylum Deinococcota; class Deinococci; order Deinococcales; family JAAFIG01; genus JANXTZ01. Next base: position 3,452 of record JANMUC010000566.1, on the reverse strand, counting down.
CTTCTGCGACCGTCTCAAGGTCAGAGGGATCGGCAAAGTGATCGATGCGCAACATGAATTCGTCGCCGCTCATGCGACCCACCATGCCCAAGCTGGCAAAACCCTTGGCTAAACGCGATGCCACTTGGCGTAATAAATCATCGCCGGCGGCATGTCCGAGCGAGTCGTTAATTTGCTTAAAACCATCCAAATCAAGCAAAATCAGAGCCACCTGTTTGCCTTCTGCCTCGAGAACCTTCAAGCGTTTCTCGAGTTCGGTTTCAAAATGTGCACGGTTTGGCAGTTGCGTTAGGGCGTCATGGTTTGCCTGATAGTTCAGTTGTTCGTTCAGTTCGTTTTGTTCGACGCTGACCGAAGTCAGCCTCGAAACCACCTCGAGCGATTCCATCTCGCTTGCCAGCGGTTCGCCGGGCGTATCTCGAAATGCCAAAATGGCTCCCATCAATACGCCACCACTGGTCAAAATCGGATAGCCCAAAGCGGCATGAATGCCGCCTGATTCCATCAACTTACGGTCTTCGGGCATTAAGTTGTCATTCAGGTTGGTAAACCATGAAGCACGACCCTCCTTAAATTGTGATTCAAAACGTTCAGCATTTCTCGAACCCACCCGCTCAAGAAAGGTTTTCTGAAACGATGCGGAAAGCTTAGGTGCGGTCATGTGCCAAGCGTTTTTATGCCAGTACACCACCGCACAGCGCAAATTCGGAAACGGGGCTTGGACGATCTGGGTGATGGCATTCAAAATCAAATCGAGCGGTTTGCCCTGCGCCAACAACTCGAGCGCATTGTTGCGGGCAAGCTCGAGTTGCTCGGCTCGTTTGCGGTTGGTAATATCGCGGCGCGTCGAAATACGGTGTCGCACCCGTCCAAATTCGTCCCTGACCGGTGCAATGCTGATCTCGACCCAAGTTGCCTTGTCGCCCTTGTAATACTCGAGCAACTCGATGGCAATCGGTTGATTTTGGCGCACGGCGTTATACAGTCTCTCGAGTTGAACTGGGTCGGTGTCTTTGCCGTTTAAAAACGAGGGTTCTTGCCCAATGATTTCGCTGGCTTGATAACCACTCAACTTGATAAAAGCTTCGTTGACATAAACGATCTTAGAATTGAACGACTTTTCAGAAATCATTTCCCGAACTTCACTGATGATGATGGCATCATGGGCGTTTTCCATCGCAGATTCGAGCAGTCGTCGCTCGTCGTGAAGTTTGGTTTGGGTGATGTCAAACATCACGCCGCGTTGCTGGTGTGGTTTGTCGGTATTAAAAATTTGGGTCACCACATCCCTGATCCAAACTTCTTTGCCACTTTTGGCGATCATACGGTATTCACAAACATAATTTGTTTTGTTATTGATCGCCTCCTGAGATTCGGCAAGCACCCGATTCGCATCGTCTTGATGAAGCAGCTCTCGCCAAAATAGTGGGTTTTTGTACCACTGGCTTGTCGAATAGCCAAGCAGTCTTTCGACCGATTGACTGATAAAACTGACGTTTGAACCGTCCGCATTGGATTCCCACAACACGCAATCGACCGAATCGACCAAACTGCGGTAACGCTGCTCGCTCAAGGTCATTTGCCTGCCAAGTTGGGCATTCTCGAGGGTTACCGATGCCATTGCCGCGAAATGCTCCAAAGCGACGGCGTTTTCGGGCGCAAAAGCATTGCCGCCAGGTTCAGTTCCGACCCCAATCATGCCGACCACATTGCCCAAGACCCGCAAAGGCACACCGATGGCAGCCCCCAGCACATTCGAGGGAAATCGGGTCGTATTGCCCATCCAAACATCGTAATTATCGATGATTACCGTGGCGTTGCGTTCGACCACCAAGCCAGAAAAACCTTCGCCCAACTTGCGGCGTTGTCCGATAAAATTTTTAAACTTGCCGATGCCCACCCGACAAACGATTTCGTCGCCAGCTTCGTCAAAGGTGTACAACCAACCATTTTGAGCGCCAATCGAAGCCACCGCCAAAGTCAAAATGGTTTCAATTAACGCCGTGTCTTGTAAGAAGCCTACAAAACTCGAGCCAATGGGTTTTACGTGCTCTGAGGCAGACATGCCAGACCATCATAGACGCAGACCAACGTCAAGGCTGGTCAACCCTCACTTGGAGCGTTGATGCTCGAGTTGAGAGGCAGTTGAGGCACACCTCAAACCTACTTGGTGTTTTCCTCAATGTACTTGCGCAAACCCTCGAGCGTCTCTTTTAAAGCTTTTTCGTGATTGCGTTTCACATATGCCGTGAGCGGTTTAAAACGTGGCACGACGGTGCGCGTTAAGGTGATTTCGGTTGCACCCTTAAAGGTCGCAAACGCGAACGATTCCGCCATGCCTCCCAGCACCCCTAAGCCGCCCCTAACCGCCTCGATCGCAAAGCCCTGAGGTTGCCGCAACATGGCATAACGAAATTGAAACACACCACCCATGCGCATTGGCATCATGAACTCGAACATCGCCCCTTCAAATGGTTTGGTCGGCACCGGAATGCCCTTGGCTGGGGCAATAAACCTCGAGCGAACGGCATGTTTGTCCCACAGGCTACGCTTGCTCATGTCTACAAGCGCAAAATAAGCCCGTTCTGGACGGGTTCGCACGATAATCTTTTCGGTAAAGGTAATCGTTTCGGGCGCTGGACGCACCTTCTTCTTTTTCTTTGGGGTTTCAACCTCGACTGGGACTGGCGGCGCGAGTTGTTCACGCAACTTCTTGGGAAGTTTACGGGTTTGCAATTGCTGAAACGGTGGCTTGTTGCGGCTAGGTCTGGTCATGCTGAGAAAAGTTTACTCTGGAAAGTCGATTTGGAATAGGTCGCCAATCCCAAGGTCAAGATCGGTGTTCAACCAATTCCATCAAAACCCCCTGCCCCCAAGATGGCTTTAAGAACACCACCCGCGTTCCAGCCCGTCCAGTTCGAGGAACATTCGAGATGAACTGTGCGCCATCGAGTTCTAAACGTGCAATTTCAGCCTCGAGATTCTCAACCTTAAACGCAATATGGTGCATTCCAGATCCCCGTTTCTCGAGGAATCCTGCAATTGGACTGCCCAGCGATGTTGGCGCGAGCAACTCGAGCAGGCTGTCTCCTGTTTGAAACGTTCTGACCATCACCTGCTGGCTTTCAATAAATTCATCCTGTCCAACAACGGTAAATCCCAAGGTTTGGTACGGCAAACTCGCAAGCTCGAGGTCTTTTACGGCAATACCGATATGGTCAATTGAATAATTCATGAATTCAGTATGCAACAAATAAAGCTTGTCACAGTTCTGGAGAACCTTTTCATCAATTCGCGCTTAAAATATGGCTGTGAACAAGAACCTGCCATTAATTACTCTTGCCCTGATCGCCATTGGTGTGGGGCTTGCCGTTTCCGGTGTTTTCAACACCTCAAAACCTGCCGCCCCCACAAGCCTGAGTGTTGCCCCTAGAGTGTTTGAAGGCGGCGCG
>JANMUC010000548.1:0-10485 GCA_031391225.1 Deinococcales bacterium | reverse complement strand
CACCAGCGACGGGAAACAGGGCGATAATGAACATCGGGATCAATCTTTTGAGCAGTTGTTGTAATTTCATAAGAACCTCCAGGCTGCACTATGACATTGAAATCGGGTTTTCGGGTGATAAATCCTGCTCCAGAATGAACGCTAAAGCTCGAGAAGCGCTTCCAACTGCAAGTCCGGCTGTTGTGTTCAGCCTCAATACAGTGCAAATTGAACGCATGAGTCTTCAATCTCGAGTCGATGTGATCGTGGTGGGTGCTGGGCTGGCAGGTTTGGCGGCGGCTCGAGATTTGCAAAACGAGGGATTTAGCGTTTTGTTGCTCGAGAAATCCCGTGGTGTGGGTGGGCGTTGCGCGACCAAACGCCTTACGGTTGGTGATTCGGTGGCGCGGGTCGATCATGGTGCGCAGTTTTTCACGGTTCGAGGTGAACGCCTTCAAAAGTTGGTCATTCAACTCGAGTATCAAGGCGTAGTTCAACTCTGGACTCGAGGCTTTCCAAAATTGACTGTACGGGGTTTAGAACCTCGAGCGTCAGGTCACGGGCGTTACGTGTGCACTGAGGGCATGAATGCCCTGGCAAAAGCCTTTGTAGAGGACGCTGGTGGTTTGCCGCTCGAGGTGGTGGCGAATGCCCTGGTCAGCGCGGTTTTTCCTAGCCATTTGGGTTGGAGTGCCGTGCTCGAGAATGGCGAGATTTACCAAGCTCGAAGTTTGATCGTGAATGCGCCCGCCCCGCAAGCCCTGGCACTCACGCGCTCGAGTTTGCAAGCACAGACCCTTCAAGCACTTGAAGCCGTGCAATTCAATCCGTGTTGGGCATTAATGGTCGCGCTCGAAACCCCGCCCGATATTGACTGGACAGGACTCGAGATTGAACACGAGATGCTCGAATGGGCGGCACTCGACTCGAGCAAACGAAAGGCTGACAGCCCACCAACACTGGTGCTTCATGCCACACCCGCTTGGACTCGAGCATACCTCGAGCAAAGTCCAGAAACCGTCGCAGCACTGATGCTCGAGGCTGCACAACAATTATTGGGCGATTGGGTCAAACCCGCGACCATGCTGGCGCATCGTTGGCGTTACGCCAAACCTAGCATCACCCACCCAGAACCGTTCCTGGCACAAGACAACCTGGTGTTTTGCGGCGATTGGTGCACAGTCAACAACAGCCGTATCGAAGCCGCGCTCGAGAGTGGTTGGAGTGCCGCAAAAGACTTGCAGCAAAAACTGGGAACGCCACTGCAAGAAAATACTCATCTTGTGCTTTAACCTGTAAGCATGAGCCTCGAGCGAAACTGGCTAAACATCATTGCGCGTCAAAGTCAAAAAAGCCTGTTGCGCCTTCGTCGCGCCCCGCTCGACCTGATTAACACTGTGGCATCAAGCAAAAATTTTAAGCTGTATAAAAACCTAGAATACGGTGTACTCGAGCGGCAAAAACTGGACTTGTACATCCCAAGGCGCATCCCTCGAGCGCCACTGGTGATTTTTGTGCACGGTGGGTACTGGCACGGCGGCAGCAAAGACGAGTACGCGTTTCTGGCAGAAGCCCTCAATCTCGAGGGTTTTGCCGTGGCAACCGTCAATTACCGCCTCGCGCCTGGAGCAACTTTTCCAACCTGGATTCGGGACGTTGGGCTTGCGCTTCGTTGGTTGCGCCGACACGCCGACCAATACCACTTTGAAGCCGAAAAAGTTGCATTGATTGGTCACTCGAGCGGTGCTCACATCACCAGTTTGCTGGCGCTTGACGCACGACACCTTACGGATGTTGGCTTAACTCGAGATGTGCTGAGTGCCGTGGTGTGCCTGTCTGGACCTTACGATTTTTTTGATTTTATTTTGAGCGACGCCAAAACCCAAGCCGCCTTTGGTGACCCACTGCACTGGTCGGACACCCAACCCGTGCGTTTTGCCGACGGTACAAACCCGCCCATACTTTTAATGCACGGCGAAAAAGACACGCTCGTGAATCCGCTCAACACACCAGCGCTCGAGAAGGCTTTAATTGCCGCCAAGGGTGATGTCAAAGCCGTGATGTTTAAAAAACTTGATCACTTCACGATGCTCGGCGCGTTCTCGAAGATTGGGCGTTGGCTCGAGCCTAGCGTGTTGCCGACGGTGACGGATTTTTTGCGGCAAAATAGGTATTGACGCTTGATTGCGGAGATTGGGCATTACCGAGCGAAACCCATCTACCTTCAAGTCTGACGTGTGTCATGGTTTGAAGATTGTCTTGGGTGTAATCTGTTATTTATGAATCAGGCGCAAAATCTCAAAGATGCGTATAAAAATCTTGACCCAACGCATCCTTTGTCACCCGAGGAAAGTGCATTTTTTGTCGAACGCGACCACAGCCAGCGACGCGAAATGGGTGAGAACTTGCGCTTTATGCTGGATGCTCCAAACCGTTACGCCCGATTTTTGTTCACAGGACATCGTGGTTCGGGCAAAGGTACAGAATTAAACCGCCTCAAGCAAGAACTCGAGGATGTGTTCTTTGTGGTGCTGTATTCGGTCACACAAAAACTAGATGTGCGTGATCTCGAGTATTCAGATTTGGTGTTCTCGATTGGCTTGGGTATTGTTGAAACGCTCAAGCAAAATCCAGCTTTGGCAAATAAAACGCCCGATAAATTACTGACACCGATCATTGAGTTTTTCGCAGAGATTTATAACGAAAAAGCGTATCAGGAGAAAACCGAACTGGGCGTTGAACTCAAACCAAGCATTTGGAATTTGCTTTCCGCGTTCGCTCGAGTCGGTACAGAACGCAGCAGCCGTACCACGGTACGAAAAAAGATTAGTGGTTCGCTTAGAAATTTAATTACTGCAATTGATGATCTTGCACGGTATGTTGAACGCGAAACAAACAAGAAAGTTTTGGTTATCATTGAAGATCTCGATAAACTCGATGAAAAAGCTGCTCGAGAATTGTTTTACGAACACGGTAAAACCTTGTCTGACATCCCGCTACATCTGATTTACACTTTCCCAATTTCGTTGCGTCACAGTCAAGATTTCATGCAAATTGGTGCGTTTTTTCAAAGCTTTGACCTTCCCAACATCAAAACCCATGCTCGAGATAATCAAAAACTTGATGCTGGTTTGGATCACTTAAAAGAAATTCTGACCAGACGTGTCGCAATCGGCTTATTTGAAACAGGAGCACTTGATTTATTAGCGGAAAAATCAGGTGGTTTGGTACGACATTTGATTGAGCTTGCTAGTAACGCTGCTATTCAAGCAAACCTTGCCAAGAGATCCAAAATAAATCAAGGCGATGTCGAAATTGCCGTGTCTGAACGTCGCGCTGAATTCTCTCGGGTACTTACCAACGATCAGAAATCGCTTTTGAAAACAATTCAAGGCTCTAAAGCCGTAGATAACACTAAAGATTATCAAGATCTTTTATTTAACCTTTCCCTGCTCGAGTATCGCAATGGTGAACCCGAACCGTGGTACGACGTTCATCCCATCGTTCAAGACCTGCTGTGAAAAACCCACTCGAAAACCTAAGTGTATCCCAAGCCGAACCGTTCTGGCGTTTGTTAAAGATTTACGAACTAACAGACGCTGGATTTGTGACCTTTGCGATTTACGCCCAAGGCAAAGATTGGGACGTGATTAAAACCGCGCTCGAGGCAGAACCGAAATTGAACGTCAAAACCATTTTTGTACCGTCAGGCAATATTTCTGCCAACGACCCGAATTTTTTGCCCTCCTTGCGTGCCATTGGCGAGCAACGCAGCCTGGTCTTGTTGCGCGTGGATTTGGGCGTGGATGACGAGGGCTTAAAACATTTTTGTGGCTATCTAAATTTTCACCGCGAAGAAATTGTCGGTTTAAAACACGGCATCGTGATTTGGACAACCGACCCTGTTTTAACCGTGATTGCCCGCACCGCCCCAGATACGTTTGCTGTCAAACGCGGTGTGCTGGATTTTCGCAGTGAACTCGAGATTAAATTGCCTTTGGGGGATTCTGGTTTGTGGTTGCGGGATGTGGTGGCAAAAGACGATGAGGTTACAAAGCTAGAAGAATTGCTCGAGTTAGAACAAAAGAGTGAGAACTCAGATCAATCTTATGTGGTGCGCTTGAAGTTACGTTTAGTAAAGGCATTAAATAAAATCGGTAAGAATGAAGAGGCTTTGCCAAATGTTTTGCAGGTCGTAAATTCTGCTCGAGAAACAGAAAACAAAGATTTACTTGCCGAAAGTTTAAACATGTATGGAATTGTGTTAAGTAAATTAGGGCAAATTGACGCTGCACTTAAAGCCAATGAAGAAGCCATACTGATTTATCGGGAATTATTAGAAGCTCAACCAAATAATTATCTTTCAAACCTAGCAGTGCTACTTAATAGTCTAGAAGGCGATTACAACCGTTTGGGAAGATTTGAAGATGCACTAAAAGCTAGCGAGGAAGCAACTCTTATATGTCGTAAGTTAGTTGAATCTCAACCAAATTCTTACTCTTCTAATCTTGCAATGTCGCTCAGTAATCTTGGAAATTCATACAGCAATGTGGGGAAAAATGAGGATGCCTTACGAGTAGCTGAAGAATCGACTAGAATTTATCGAAAATTAGCAGATACTCAACCAGGTAATTATTTATCCTATCTTGCGATGTCATTGAATAATCTTAGTAGCAACTATAACCGATCAGGAAATTTAATAGAGGCACTTGAAACAGGAAAAGAATCGAATTCAATCTATCAAAGATTAGCAGATGCCCAATCTGATGTATATCTACCAGATTTTGCAATGTCTCTAAATAATCTAAGTGTATTTTATAGGAGCTTGGGAAGATTTAATGAAGCACTTAAAACTAGTGAAAAAGCAACTCAAATTTATCAAGACCTCGTAAATATTCAGCCTAATATGTATCTTCCAAACTTTGCAATGTCTCTCAATAGTCTTGGAAGTGATTATAGTAGTCTTGGAAGACTTCAAGATGCATTTAAAGCTATTAAAAAAGCAACTCAAATCCACCTGGATTTGACAGGTATTCTACCTGATGTATACCTTCCACACTTAGCAATGTCACTCAATAATCTGAGTACAATCTGTAGCCGATTAGGAATGCTTGAAGATGCACTTATAGCCATAGAAGGAGCAATTCAGATTCGTCGAAAATTGGCTAGTGTCCAACCAGATGCGTATCTTTCGGATTTGGCAATGTCCCTTATTAACCTTGGAGGAAATTACAATGGCTTAGGAAGGTTTAAAGATGCACTCAAAGTTGGCAAAGAGGCAACTAAAATTTATCAGAAATTAGCTGAAGTTCAACCAAATATTTATCTCCCGAACCTTTCATTGTCACTGAATAATCTTGGATTGCACTATAGTAGCTTGGAAAAGATCAATGACGCACTTAGAGTCACTGAGGAGGCGATTCAGATTCGTCGAAAATTAGCTGATGTTCAACCAAATGCGTATCTTCCAGACCTTGCAGCGTCTCTAAATAATCTTGGAAATAATTATGACCGTTTAGGAAAGCTCGAGGATGCACTCAAAGTCGTGATTGAGAGCCTGAGCATCACAAAACCATTCTTCAAAACTTACCCAACAGCATTTACTCGAGATACTATAAAGCGACTTCAAAACTATTTTCGCATCCTTCAAAAACTCGAGCAACAACCCGACCCCGAACTCTTACGCGGTTTTGAACCGATTCTCGAGACGCTGGAAATCAAAACCTAAATTTAAGAAACCAGCACGTGAAGCCCCATCAGCGTACTTTCAGGCTCGAGTGAAATTTGCACGTTGGCGTTGACGGCATTGAATTGAATCGCAAAATTTTCGATGTCCAGGCAATGAAAAACCACGGGGCTGGGGTCAAGCCTTGGGGTGCTTGGACGCGCCCAAAGGTAGGAATGCCCATCATGAAAGCCTTGGATGTAAATTCCTTCTTTGATTTTGGTTTTCGTGACACGCATGATCTCCCTGGCAATTTTAGAAAAACGTTCTGTTGCATCGGCATGAACCATGACTTTAAGCTTGTGTTTTACGCCTCGGAATTTTGTGATTTCAAACTCGAGTTTGTAACGCGCTTGTGGTATTTCTTCAAGCCCAGAACTTGGGTACTTGATTTGAACACCGCCAAACTGACCGTCTAATTTTGGGTTCTTCTTGGCTTTTTGCGTGGCAAAACCTGCAACCAATCCCTCGAGCAACATGGTGTACTCGGCAATGCTGAGGGTTGGCAGCACAGAATTGCCTTCGGTGTCAAAACGTTGCGCGAAGGCAAAACGATTTTGAAACACGGGTTTGATGCCCAGTTTGGTTAGACGGTGCATGTCTTGTGGTTGAATCTCGAGTTTTTCGGAGGCGTTAAAACTTTCCATTCCGCCTTGACGTTGCAATGCCGCCAATGGGTTCATAAAGTTCGATAGAATATTTTCAAAATCAAAACCTTCATCAAAGGCGCTGGGTGAAGCACCGCGCTGGTTGAATAAGATTTTACAAAAGCCAAGCCAGTTCTGGTACATGGTCATGCCAAAGGATTCGCCAAAATGTCCCATGACGGTGGCGTACTGCCAAGAACCATTTGAAAATCGAAACGCGAGGCAATCGTCTGGTGTTGTAAATTTCCAGGGTTGCAAGGCAAAAAAAGCTCGAGCGGCACGTTCAAACGCTTTGATTTCCTGATCGGTGGCGTGCTCAAAAAAACGGGCTTCTTCGGGAAGTCCCATCAATTCTTTCATTTGTTTTAACAACAGATTGTCCGCATCAGGGTTGCCTAACATCATGCCAATGCCCATGCTTTTGAGGGGCGATGAAAGAAGCTCGAGCAAGTCTGGGTTGGCAACCAACACGGTTTTCGGGCGTTTTGGCACGGCGTTTTCGGCAGGCATGGCACAAGCGCGGCGAATGATCGAGAGCATGTCGGCTTGCATAAATTCGCCCAACTGGGTTTCTTGTTCGACCAGGTGGTTGTTGTTGTCCAAAATAAGAACGGCATACGCCATTTGCGGTTCGGAAAACGGCGTCTCTTGAACGAATTGCAATGCTTGAACCGATAAAAACCACTTGAGGTTTTCGTCCTGCTCGAGTTTCTTGATCGCTGCGGCGTTTGGCACGGACTGGGTTTTGCGTTGTTTCTCGAGTTTGATTGAAGCTCGGTACTCTTCCCAGGGGATGTTCATGGTTGTCTTGTCAGGCGCATCCACACTCAGGAACGCTTCGGCTTTTTTGCCATCAATCAAAAACCCCTGCACTTGATTGGGTTCAAGACCATCAAGCATCAGCCACGCGTCAAGTTCTTCAATGGGCAGCATGACCGATTCGCAACGATCACAAAACTCGAGTTCAAAAGTGTCTTTGAGTTTGTGTTTCACACCCTTGTCAAAGACCAAACTAAGTTCTGCTTCGATAGCGTCATACACATCATTTTGGCAATTTGGGCAAGTGGCGAGTTCTTCGTCGGTTCGGGTCAGAAAAAATTTCATACGCCAGTGTATCTGAAATGAATTGCTTGGGACGCAAGTTGACTTTCTAGACAAAGCTCGAGTCAAAGCAGACTCCGAATTTACAGTTTTGAACCGATTCTCGAGACACTGGAAATCATGTAGAAACACAACTTTTTTAAAGCCCTCGCCACCACTCGAACAAATCATTCCCAAAAGCGAGCGGCGCGACAGCCTCGCCAGATTTAAACACAAGCGGCGCGTCATAGACCCAACCGCTCGAGACTTGACGTGGGTTCAGGTACACCTCGAGCGTCTTGTTCAAAAGATTCAGAATCCAAACTTCCGCAATCGCATGTTCGGCATACATTGGCAGCTTATCGTCACGGTCTGTCTGATAGGTGCTTTTGCTGATCTCAATCAAAAGCAGCACGTCTTCAGGATTGGTCACCCCTCGAGAATCGGGTTTGCAGAGCATGACATCGGGTTCGGGTTCACCAAACGCAGCCTTCAAGCGCAACGGGGTTTGAGAGGTCACTCGAGCGCGATTGGAAAATTTGAACAAGCAACGTTTGAACAACTCGTCTAAAGAATTCACGTGTTCATCACCCATTGGTGGCATGGCAACAATCACCCCTCGGATCAATTCAACATTTTCAGGCAGCAAACCATGCTCGGACAGCAATTCGTACTGCTCCACCGTGATCGGTTGCGGTACGGGATGCTCGAGTCGAGCGGTGTTTTGTGGCTCGAGGAGTTGCGTCATGGGTTTATTGTAGACGTAAAAGTAATTTCGTCAATTCGGAATCGATGAACTCGAACGTTTACGAAGAATTTTGGTTGGCTGGAGGGTTGCTGTAAGTGCTTTTAAGTCACTGGCTTGGGCTGGGTTTTGTTCCGCCCAGGTAATGGCTTCAGAAAGTCGTGATATGTATGGTTCGGTGTGCAAGATCAATTCGGATTCTGGAATCAAACCGATTTGCTCACTCGAGTCATTGGTTTTGATTTCGTTCATGCTGCATGATAGCAAGATTGTAAGAGTACAAAAAATCGTCAATCTCGAGATTCGCAGCTATGTTGGTCATGAAAACATGAAATTTAAGGTTTCGATTTGTTACAACGCTTTGTACCAAAAAATCGGCTTCCTTTATTGCAATCGCAGGCGTATTTGTCGCCATCCCGATCTAGGGCTTTGCCGTTTTTTCGTTTCTCTATTTTCGGTTTCCCGATTCCTTGATACCAGTAATTGAAATAGGCTTGTGCATTTTGTTGCGTTGCGAACATCTTGCAAGATGGTCTTTTAATGTATGCAGGAAAAGCCAAGACGGTGCTTGCGGTCAGTAAAATGACGACTAAAAATATTCGGATTCGCATAATTACCTCACTTTTCCGCGCAAAATGAACATTTCGAGCATAGCAAAAAACTCGAGCACGGAAATTTCCATGCTCGAGTCTCGAAAAATCTAAATTTTTACAATCCCAAAGTTTTCTTGGTCAATTCCACAATCTGATCCATCGTGTCAGCCACAGGCACATTCGCTTTCGCCATCGCCTCGAGCTTGCTCTCGGCTGTACCCACGTTGCCCATGATAAGAGCGCCCGCGTGACCCATGCGTTTGCCTTTTGGCGCGGTGCGTCCTGAAATAAAAGCGATCACGGGTTTCTTCATGTGCTTGCTGATCCATTCGGCTGCCATCTCTTCGTCCGCGCCACCAATTTCACCGATCATCACGACAGCATCGGTGTCTGGGTCTTCGTTGAACATCGGCAGCAAGTCAATAAATGTCGTGCCAATAATCGGGTCGCCACCAATGCCGACCACGGTGCTGCACCCAATGCCTGCGGCGGCAAGCATCGCGCTGGCTTCGTAGGTCAGTGTTCCCGACCTCGAGATCATACCGACGCGTCCAGCTTTAAACGTGCTGGCTGGCATGATGCCGAGCTTGCATTCGCCTGGAGTGATCAAACCTGGGCAGTTGCCACCAATCAAGCGAATACCTGGGAGTTCTTTAATCTCTTTCACAACCCGCATCATGTCCAAAACGGGCATACCTTCGGCAATGTTGATAATCAACGGAATTCCAGCGTGTGCCGCCTCGAGCGTCGCATCTGGCGCGGCGGCTGGAGGCACAAAAATAATGCTCGCATCAATTTCGTGCTTGGCTCGAGCTTCGGTCACAGAGTTGTAAACAGGAATGCCCTGCACCACTTGTCCGCCCTTGCCTGGGGTACTGCCCGCCACGATTTTTGTGCCGTACTCGAGCATTTTTTCGGTGTGAAACGCACCTTCGCGCCCTGTTATGCCTTGCACGAGAACCCTGGTTTCTTTATTCACGAGGATGCTCATGCTTTGCCTCCTGCTGCGTTGACTTCATTGACCAGCGAAGTCGCGGCTTCCATCATGGTTGGGTAAATGTTAATTGGTTTGCCCTCGAGTAACACGTGGGCTTCTTCGACGGCTGTTCCCGCGACGCGCATGGCGACGGGTTTGGTCAGAATGCCTTCCTCGAGACAACGAATCACGCCTTTGGCAACCTCGTCGGCGCGGGTGATGCCACCGAAAATGTTGATCAGCACACCCTTCACGTCTGGGTCTTTCAGCACAAGTTTGACCGCGTTATAAACAATATCGGCTTTCGCACCGCCGCCAATATCCAAGAAATTCGCGGCTTTGCCACCGACTCGAGCCACCACGTCAAGGCTGGTCATGACCAAACCCGCGCCGTTGCCGATCACGCCGATGTAACCGTCAAGCTTGACGTAAGCGAAACCGAACGCGCTGGCTTCAACCTCGAGCGGATGTTCAGCCTCGAGTTCGCGGTACGCCATTAACTCTGGGTGACGGCTGAGGGCGTTGTCGTCCAAATCAATTTTGGCATCGGCAGCAATAATGTCGCCAGCCGTTGTGACCACGAGCGGGTTGATTTCGGCTAATGAAGCATCCACGCCAACGCAGGTGTTCCACAAGCCAACCATCATGCTGGCGATCTTGTTGATGTTGCCTTCCAAACCAGCTTTTAAGGCGACCTCTCGAGCTTCAAACGGACGCAAACCCTTGATCGGGTCAATCGC
>JANMUC010000538.1:0-16021 GCA_031391225.1 Deinococcales bacterium | reverse complement strand
ACGTCCTCGGGTTTAAGTTCGTGAGAACTGAACACCAAGCGCGTGCGGGTTTTGAGTGGCACTTGTCCGAAACGGTTGATGCTGGACTGGTTTTTGATGAACATGCCACTGCCTAACATCACACTGTCGTCCAAGTATTTTAGCGCGGGGTAGGCAACAAAGAAATTTCTTACTCCGATATTTGATTTACCGAATCCAACACCTTTAACAGGCTCGAGCGCGGTGGTGGTGAGGTCGTGAATCCTGAGTTTGTTCCATTCGGTGATGTCGCCTTTGCCGTTGGCGTCCGCGAACGGGTACGGCGCGGCACGCATAACAATCGCTGTAGCTGATTTGTCCACACCTGGGGCTTTGCTGGCTGGGCGGATTTTTTGCCCTTTTAAGAGCGCTTCGGGCATGGTGGTAACATACAATTCATGAAATGGCTGATCGAGCAGTGATTGAACAATGCTAAGGTGCGTGCCTTCAAATGTGGTGAGGCTGGTTTCAAAATTGGCAATAGCTTGCAGCCCGTTAAACCCAAGGTGAATGACATCCTCGAGTTTCAACCCATACAGGTTCAAATTATTGTAAGCGAACACGATTCTGGTCAAATAATCAAAGGCAACGTCGGCGGGTTTGCCTGCCAAATGACCCGCCATAAACTTTGTGGTTGTGTTGTGCCAACCTTCAATACTGGCGACATACAACCACCACGCGAACGTGTCGCGTGCGAGGATTTGCGCTATGCTTTCAACCATAATGGTCGTGGTCACATCGTAACTGTCGGGGTTGATGGTTTCCGAGTTTTGAGGGCTGGCAACCTGCCCGTGGATCAGGGTTTCCCAGTTCCCCGAATCGTTGAGCCAGTTCAAGGCTTCGATCAGAACAAAATCGCCTGGTTCAAATAGGCTTTCCCAGAGCACCCTCGAGCCATTCTTGATGGTGTGCAAGGGTAAGCTGATGCTTGCCGTTGGCAAGGTTTGCATTCCGTCAGTGACGGAGATGTTTAACACCTCGTCCGAAAGGTCAAGCAAGCCGTTTTTGGTGAGCAGGGTCACACGAAAGTTAGAAACCATTTGAGCACCGTGTCTCGAGTGGCGGACTTTTAATCGCGTCGCTGGCGGCTAACGCTCGAGCTTTTAACGTCTCGAGTTTTTCCGTGCCTGTGGTTTGCACGTTCAGTTTGGCATTTAAACCAATTTCGATTGTTTTATCTGCCATGACCTACCAGCGCCTTTGAGCAGCAGCTTGGGCTTTGAATTCCTCAGTTTCTCGAGCAGTGGTTTCCGCTTCGTTGACTGCGGCAAGCGCTTCCTTGAGTTGACCGCCGTTCAAGTAGATTTCAACTTTGGCGATGCCTCGAGTATCCATCACACCACTTGCTTTGGCGAGAATCGCGTCACGCTGCAATAAACATGCAGCTTGCTCGAGTCGTTTTTCTCCCTTGGCAAGTAGAATTTCCTCTCGAGCCTGGGCTGCTTTTGCCATTGCTGGAAGCACCTTAGATTCGAGATGCCCAAGGCGTGCGCCGTGTGCTTTAGAACGGGTCAGATGCTTGTCCAATCGGGTCGTGTGACGTTTTTGACCGTCCTCGAGTTTGGCAAGGCGTGCCTCGAGACTCCTGATCTGAGTTTTTAAAGCTGTGACCTCTTCAGGAGCTGCGCCCTGGGCTTTTGCCAGAATCGCACCCAGTGAAAGCCTGTCCAGAGACAAATTCTCAAGCTTTTTGTCTGTTCTCTGTGCACTTAGTAGAGCTGCGTTCGCAGCAATACGGCTAGCCCTTACGTCGCGTTCAATTTGCGATTGTTGACTTTCTGCCACAATTTTATTGATGTCCATTCGGTTAACGTGCAACCTCGAGCGGTGAGTCTCATCGCGCACCATGCGCGAAATCGTAGCCAAGTACCACCGCCGAGTACCACCGCCAAAGTTTGCAAGCTTGAATGGTGAGTCAATTAAACACAAATGCTTTTGCCGCGTTCCTTGACCATAGCCCTCGTCAAGCTCGAGAGATATTTGCAAAGCTCGAATCTCTTGGATTTGTAATCTCAAAAGGTTTAATGGGAGATCGCAAAATTCCCGAAGCCTTGGCTGTGGCGGTTCGTAAAGCTCGAGATGCCGACAAGTCGCTTAAGGCACTGGTTTCTGATCCGTCACTGACGGCTTTCCGCTCGAAAGAAGAAGCTGATCCTCTCCAAGTGTTGCTTCAAGCTCGAGCAGATTTGAGTATTCTCAGGCAAGGCATCGCCCCGATTGTTGGCGTCCTCGAGCAACTCTCACCGAACACGGTTTTCTCTTGGGGTGAGCGTGGACTACCCGACCCTGAAAGTGAGCGGTTTTAATGTCGTCCCTCACTGAACTTGAATCTCGGGTTTTGATTCTCGAGATGACACTTGATGCCCTCCCTGGTGGGCGCGAGGTGTTGTATTTGCAACGCTCGGCACAAGAGCGACAAGCGCAGGGTGGCAATGTGCCAATGGTTGGACTCGCCCCAACTCCGAAAAACATTCCCGTGATGATGATGATTCACGCGCACAACTTTGGTTCGTACCGTGAAGCTCGAGAATGCCTTGAAGCCATTGCGTTGTGCCGTGGTCTGGGCTTTGTTGGGACTGAGTTCCCTTCGGATTGGCTTTTGCCGCTCGAAAGCTTACGTCATTCACGACAAAACGGTTTCACCTGGGGGCAAGCACTTGAACGGGCTGGACTTACCGTGCCGTTAAACTTGATGGAACATGCCCTCTTGATTGCTCAAGAAACAGAACGCCTTGAAACTGTGTTCCGCGTTGCATTGCAAACAACGATTGCCATGTGTCCGCACAATCTAAAAGCGCTTTACCTTCCATTGCTGGAATCGCTGCTCGAGGACTGACCTCGAGTTATGCGTTCACAAGGTCTGTGTCACCCGTCCAATCCGTTGAGGGTTATTCATCGGCGGGTGACATCAGATTGAAGTTTTAACCATACGAAAGAGGGAAACCCATGAGCCGTCCCACCTCCAAGAAAGCCATAAACCGTTTGTTAAAACTCGAGCTTGAAGCGTACCAAAAAGCTTTGGAAGCACTGAACATTGCAAGTGACTCGAGTGTGAAAGTCTTTGCAGCCCTCAAATCAGGTGACATCAATGAATGTTTGCAGGCGTCTGATCGGGTCACGTCTTCGGCGGTTCTGGTCGCCAATGTTGAATGTTTGGCTACCAGTGTCGCACTACAAGCCAGTCAACTTGAGGTTGTCTCGAGCGCTGGGGGTCTGGGATGAATTGGGTTTGGAATGCCAGCAAAACGACTGTGCTGTGCCTCGAGACGCAAGCCAGGATTTATGTTGTGTCTGAGGGATTGCCTGATGATGCCGAAAATGCGCCGTGGTGCATCGTGACGAATTCGCCCTCAGCGCCTGGGGATTCGTTTACGTTGGCAGTGTTTGAGGGCGAGGGCGCAGAAACTCGAGCAAGTAACGCATTGGCAGTCATTGCACGCGAGTTACGGGCGAGTGATTTCTCAGGGTTGGGGAAAGTTCAGGCGGTCTGAAGCCCATGAGTGACCTTGTGCCAAACCTCGAGTCTCGCATGACCCTGCCAAACGGTGGGGTTTGCGCCCGTTGTCAACGCATCAAAAAAGATGGGCGTCAATGTGGTAATCCTGCCCGAACAGGGTTCAGTGTTTGCCCTCGGCATGGGGCGGGGTTCAAAGCTCGAGAGAACGCGGGTGTAGCATTGCCAACGGGTCGCCCTGTGATTCATGGGCTGTACAGCAAGTCAGGTTTGAAGAGCATTCATGACTTGATTTCCGAAGTTGAAACGGCTGGCAATCTTAAAAATACAGACAAAGAAATTGCCACACTCAAAGCTGCATTGTGGTTTTTGCTCGAGCAATCGGACGCTCGTCAGGAAGCTTCCAAAGACCTTGGGGGTCTTCTTGAGCACATGAAGAATTTACGACCATCAACGCTTGAAGAGATTCAGCTTTCACGGGCTTTGATTCAGGAGGCTCGAGGGTTACAAACCTCCCTTGATAGCTGGTTGTCTCGAGTTCAGGACTCCTCGAGTCTCGTGTTGAACGCGGCGAAAATTCGGGCAGATATTCAACACAAGGAAGCTGACAGTCGTGCTGTTGAATCATTCAGGGGCATGATGCTCACCATGCGTGGGATCATTTGGGATATTATGGATGACGAAGAGAAACTTACTATTTTTGAACTTCGCGTTCAGAAAGAAATCTTTGATCCTGTCCGTCAGAAAGCCAATTTTACCCCGCTGCCCGTGAAAGCTGGACAAGAAAACTAAAACCTGCATCACCGTCAAAGACTCGAGCCTTTAATCAAGCTCGAGTTTTCCTGTCTGCCTGGGCGCGTTCGTTGCTCGAGTGCATTATACAGACCTCAATTTAACTGAACTTGATCCGTTTGGGGAGTGGTCAAACCCACAACAATTCCCTGAAATCATGCGTGAATTACGGGTCTTGCAACTCGAGCGGGTGTCATTCTCGGACAGTGTGGGGTACGTGCGGTCACTGCGTCCAGTGCCGCCCGTGTTTGTTGAGGGTGATGATCTTATCGCCTGGAAGAAAGCGTGTGACAAGATTCCTCGTGATGCCCAACTGTTCTGGGAAACTCCGATCAGCAAGGCTCACCTTCTGAATGCTTTGTTTAGGCGCGGCTCGAGAACCGTGACAGAAGTTGAAATTGACCAAAACAATGGAATGTGTATTCCTTCGGGCAAAATTTACGCTTACTTGCACAACGCGGGAATTGAGTTTCAAGCCCGTCCTCGAGTTGGCGTGATGGTACGCAGTTTTGATGGTGAACTGTTTCGTGCCAAGGTTCTCGAGGAAGACCCTGAAGACCCCCGCAGGGCTTTACTCCAAGTTGAGCGCGTGCCAATCGCCCAATGGGGTTGCTGGTCGGTTGCCGACTGGGCGTACCGCTTATCTCAACCCGTGGCGCTGTCTGGTTACGCTAAAACCAGCGTCGCCGCTCGAGTGATGGGTTTACCGACATTCCTGGCGGCTCGAGTTCCTGCACGGTCTGGTGCTGGTTTTGGAACGTTTGGAAAAATTCCGCTTGCGCTGTTGCCCGTGTTCGTGACCGCCCAAAACTTGAAACTCGAGTTATGAAAAAGCCTTCTGTGACAATAGTAAAAGATACTTCGACGCGATTAACAGCGCTTGGTCTTTCAATCTCGAGTTCAATGTTCCAACTCGAGAATACTTTGTTGGAGACGGTTAAAATTGTTGGCACTGCGGTACTTGAAGCGGATGAAATCCTTGAGCATGACCCTGTTCGCCTTCGGTTGTGGGTTGAAACCGATTTGCGCGGCTGCATGACGTACAGCAACGCTCGAAAGTGGATGAAGTACGCGGCAGTCATCCAGACTTGTCCGGCGCTCGAGTTTGCTGGTCAAGATCAAATCGGTGTCGCTGCGAGAACGGTGTTTGCATCAGCATTATTGCAGGATCGAATTTCGAGTGACACGCTTGAAACCTTGTTTGAAAGCCTGCCTGCGGGTGACAAGATCACGCAACTGGACGCTCGAAACTTGGTGAAGCGATTTGAAGCACTCTCGAGCGTGTCCGTGATAGCGCCCACGACTGCAACACCTCAAGTTTTGAAAGTCCGTCAACCTGACGAAAAGTTTGATTTGCATGTGGTTGATCTCGAGCGTGCTGCGCGTGAGAATCCGAGTTTGGCGGCGGCGCTTGTGGAAGCCGAACAAAGCCCCGTGATGCCAGATGACCCAAGGCTGATTGACTTAATCAACGGCTTGGGCGGCTGGGATGAATTTATTGTTTGGTTGGCGACGTTTCAAATCTCGAGTGACCCGCACAATCCGCCAACACCAAACCCGCCAAAGCTTGCACAACGGTTCGTACTCGTTGATGAAGACGGGCGCGGGACTCGCAAAGCCCTAAAAATGTTCGCGTTGCTTGTTCAGGCTGCCCAAGTTTGCGACATGAGCTTATAGGCTCGAGGGTGTTGTTCAGCAAACAGATTCTCGGGGTTGGGAATGTGGTTTTTATCCTCGAGTTGGGGGCTGCATCCGTGGGTTCGATTGAATCAAAGTCAGTGCATGACCTGGGTTGAATCGAGGGCATACTGTCCTATTTTGTGACGGTGTAGAGTTTTATTACATTTCAGGAGAGTCTGCTTGTTTTTGGCGCTCTTCGGCTTCGACACGCATATCCGCAAAGAATGCGGGTCCGGGTGGGGTTAGGCGCGAACCTGGACGAATATCGGCAGGATCGCGGGGATGACGTACTTTCTCCACTTCACGCATTATTCGCTGGCGTGTTGCTTCGTATTTGTTAAATTCAGCATCGGTCATAAACACCGCCTGGGATGACCACAGCACAAAGAAATGAGTTCTTATCGCTCGAGCGTCACAAATCACTTTCGCGGCTCGGTAAAAGTGATTTGTTCAGTCTCACGCCTGGTCTTGATCCGCGTCTTCATCTTCGATGGTGCGGAACTGCTCGTCGTCCACAACTAAATAAAAATCGTCGCAATAGCCCATATTTGAAACCAGCACGAACTGGGCGGGTTTCTCGAGCCACACCGTTGCAACTTGGTCTACGGCTTTTCTGGCGGTTTTGAGGGCTTCGTATTGCTGTTGAATTTTGGCGAGTCCTGCGCTGTCATTGGTTACAGAAGCTCCGTTGTACTCGCGTGAAAGCATGACTTCCAGCCCTGCAAGGTACGTGGCGGCTTTGTAAATTTCTTGGGCATCTTCACCAAGTTCTTTGATGTTGCGTTGAACTGGTTTTGACCGAATTCTGATGTGTTTGCGTTGTTCCATAAATAACCTCTTGCTCGAGTGTGGCATGTTGAATGCCCTGTCCGACATGTCCGTTTCGCTTAGGGCGCTCGAGTGATTGGCGTATTGCTTTCCAGGTGACTCGAGGGTCTGGCTGTATGTTCTGATTGCATCAAATCGGTTTAGTGCGTGTAAGACGGCTTGGGATTTCATGCAGTACCCAATTGCATGAAATGGAAGGACTGCATTGAATCGTTTGTTCTATGAGGTTGTCGCAAAATGTGACAACTTGTGGATAACTCTGGGAAACTCGAGGTTTAAGCATTTGCATTGGGGTAAGGGTCTCTGATCAACCGACATCCTATTTTGAAGTGAGGTTGTCCCCAGTTGTTACATCCTCGAGATTACAGGGTGTCCGGTGACTGGAGACCCTTTGTTTGCTGTGGATGACAACAAATAATACCCTAAATTCAATTTAGGGTATTAGGGGAAAGGGATTTGACGCTCGAGTTTCAGTGCTGCGAAGCACTGTTAGGGTTGTATGTTGACAATTTGGAACATGTCGGGGTCTCGAAAAGCCTCGAGTTGGTGATCTTGTACAGGATCGCTGGTGGCGAGTCCGTCAACGAGCTGGAAATCTACATCGTTAATATTGAGTGTTGGCATTCTTTTGAGTTGTTCAATAACTCCCGCTTCGGTGCATTCGATTTTGTACATGATGTTCTCCTATGCTGCTCGAGGGCTTGGTGTCGGTTGAACCGACATGAGATTGAATTTCGACTTTGACGGCTTTTGGCGGTGCTCTCGCCCGTTGCTGGCGGGTCACTCGAGTTCAACAATCTTGGACAGGATGCCCGTCATGGCTGCCAGAAGTAGCAAGATGAGGCTCGAGTCGAAACTGTGATGCCCAAGCAACCAAAAGCCCGTCAGGGTCTCGAGGGTCACGATTGTTCCGATTACGTCTCGAGCGTTAAGGGCTTCAAATCTTTGTAAAAACTTGTGGAGTGCTCGAGGGTGCGCCTGATTCTGGTTGCTTGGGGCGTGCTGATCGGCGTACTGAAGGTGACTCCCTTGATTTTGAAGACCAGATGCCATTGCACATCCGTGCCGCTCCAGATGTGCAATGGCAGTGACCACTCGAGCAGTATTGCGGCGCGTGCGTACTTGCGCTTGTCCCGCAGCTTCGCCACGGTTCACGCTGCCTTCCTGGTTGTTTCAAGAATGCTTTCAGCCTCGAGAATCCAGCTTCCAAGCTGGACGCGGTACTCGGCTGGCAAGTTTCGATGCCAGTCTTGTCGGGCGGCGGCAAGACCTTTCTCGAGGTCGGGTGTGGTCATGGTGTGCGGGTTGTGGAATCCAAAGTCTTTTGAGTCTTTTGAGTTGGGTGTTCTGGGGCTTTCCTGATTTTTTTCTTGGTTGCCCTCAACTAAGGTAACGCGGTAACGCTCGAGGTTATTGTGTGTGAGTGACGGTGTTAAAGGCGTTACCAGTGCTCGAGTAACGGGCGGTAACGCTGGGAACGGCTTCTGATTCATGCTGGTGTTCCCGTCTCGAGTGCTGCACGACGATCTTCAATCACTGTTTGGAGTGCCGCCTCGAGAATGTCTTGCAAGCTTGCGGCGTCAATTCCTGCGGCTTGCCAGTGGGCAAACCATGCTTGAAGAGGCGCTTTGACCAATTCTCGAGCATGGTCTTCTGCGCCGTGCCATAAGCCGCGAACTCGCGCACATTTTGGACACAATATCTCATCATGGAATTCTGGGTGTTCGAGAACGTTTTCGGTTGCGTCGCACCCGTCACAGACAAGTGCCTCTCGAGCTTCTGGGGTGGGCAGGTTATGCCCACCCTCGAGAACTGGGAGGAAGTTGTCCAGGGGCTGGACAACTTCCAATTCAGGGGTAGGCAGATCGCGCCCATCCTCGAGAACGGAGGGGGTCATGCCCCCACCGTCCCGTACTTCTGGTTTAAGAATTGCACTTCCGCTCGAGTGAAACTCACATCACGCCCGTTTGATGCCGTGATCGTGGCTTTGCCGTTGCTGCTCGAGATTCGGGCTTGAACGGTTTGCCAGTCGGTGCTTGTGAGGTGGCGGTACTTGCCGATGGTGGCGCGGGTGCTGCTGACTGGGTGTAGCATGTTTGGGACTCCTTAAAACTGGGATTCTCGAGAACGCTTTCTTTCCAGGGCGGCGTTCTTGAGTGCCTATATGTTATAACTTCTCGGAATACTTGTCAAGTATTCGGAATAGTGCTATTTTGTCGGAGTGAAAACATATCCACATTTCAGAGTCTCACTTGATAAGTTTCTGACCAAGCGAGGAATTTCAACCTACCGTCTCATGAAGCACCTCGATGGAATTGTCGCTCGAGGAACGGTTTATTCTGTTGCGGCAGGCGATGTGCAACGGGTTGACCTCGAAACCCTTTCGGGCTTGATTGGAGGGCTTGCAGACCTTACAGGTGAGTCCGTCACCCCGAACGATCTTCTCGAGGTCATTGAAGAACCCGTTGACGAAATGGATTTAGAAACTCGAGCATGGCAAAATTCAGACTTATCCCAACTTGGTAAGGTCGCGCCGTATGACTGGGGCAGCACAGACCCGAAAACACTTGGGGTTGCCGTGGTTAAAGGTGTGATACGAAAGTGAGCAGCACGCTAAAACCTCGAGATGTCATCACTGCAAGTTTTCCTCAAAGTGACCCTGAAGGGCGTGAACAGGAAGGGCTACGTCCTGCCGTGATTCTCGGCTTGCCTCACACCATCGGGAAACCACGTTTTGACCTTGTGCTTGTCGCCCCAATGACCACGGGCAAGAAACAAACTTGGGTGAAAAGTAATCCAAGATTGTACCCTGTTCTCGCTGCGGGTAAGGGCGGCTTACCAACTGAAAGCGTGGTCTTGCTTGACCAAGCTCGATTCTTGGATGTCGAACGTATTCAGAGGTTGCTGGGAAAACTCACGCCCGAAGAGTTCAAACCGATTCTCGAGGGGGTAAAAGCCATGCTCGAGATTGTCTGAGGGTCTGCGTGATGTCTGACAGAGAATCTTGGCTTCGCAACGAAATCAACCGAACGGCAATTCATGAAGCTGGTCACGCTGCCATGAGTGTCCTTCGTGGGTGGAAGCTAAAGACCGTATACGTCGCAACCACCTTGAGGGTCTTGAGAGATCAGGAGCTAGGGTTTACCCTCCAAAATTCAGAACGGAAACCAGAAGAAGAACGTATCGCTGATTGGGATGTTATTTCTGCTTCTGGCGTTGTTGCAGAAGAGCTATTTGGCTACATCAACAATGCCTTTGCATTCCTAACGAATCTTGCAGAACAGACAAGTCGTATCGATAAAGACCACGATCTTTATCCGTTCATGCAAGATGGCATTTTACAAAGTGAACGACTTATAAACGCCGTGAATGAAGCACGGCTTTTTCTTGAGCCAAGAAAAGAGCACATCAAAGTTGTTTCTGATTTGCTTCTCGAAACTCAACCAAACGGGAGGCGATCAGGGCGACGCAACGCCTTTGAAGCTACAAGTCGAGTTTGCCAATGTGAGGCGGCAAGATACCCCAGAGGTTCTGCTCGGGCGCTACCTAAGTCGCCCGAGATCGTCTGAGGGTCTGGGGTTTTAGGAATCTCGAGTTCTGATTTTGAAAGGGTGTGAATATGGGAAAACCCAAGAAGCAAGCTATCAGCGACAAGCAAACTGAACCACTCGAGCAAATCAAAAAAGAAAAGCGTGGCAAACCAAAAGCTCGAGGGAATGGGCAGGGGAGTCTCAGGCAACTTCCGAGTGGTTCGTGGCATTGGGAAATTCGTTTAAAAGGTCAATATCATCATGGTACTAAAGCAACAAAGACCCTGGCGAATTCAGAACTTGCTCGGGTTAAAACAGACTTCGCTCGAGGTGTGCTTGCCAGTGGGGATAAGACCACCTTCGAGGATTACACCGCAAAGTGGCTTAAATCGCAAAAGCACTTAAGTCAAAACACCCGTCGCATGTACACAAGCGAACTGGGATTTGCACTTAAATCCTTGGGTGCAATGAAACTGAGTGACATACGTCCGACGCACTTAAAAGCAATGCTCGAGAAGTTATCAAACCAAATCATGACGGCTGGCAGGGGCAAGGATAAACCAATGAGCACCCGCACCCTTGGCATGATTCGGACACGGGTTAAAGCGGTTTTCAGTGAAGCCGTGCGGGATCAACTCTTATATGTCAACCCTGCCGATGCTGTGCGCCGTGTGAAAGCCTCAAAGGACACTGAAGAGTTTGAAGGCACTGCCTTGGACTTCGACCAGGCGGCACACTTACAACAACTTGGAGAGGCTTTGTACCAGGCTGGAAGGTGTGCGTTGTACCCTGCGGTCATTATCGCCGTCTCAGTTGGCTTGCGTCGTGGTAAAGTCATGGGCTTGCGCTGGCAGGACGTGAATCTCGAGAAGGATGTTTTGAGTGTTCGCCAAAACCTGACTGTGAACAACGGCGAACCATTTATCACCACACCGAAAACAAAGAGCGCAATCCGAGACATTCCAATCCCGCCAAGTTTGCATGTCGCGCTCGAGACGCACAGGGCGAAACAAGCCGAACTTGCCAAAGAGAGGGGCGCAACCTTACAAGCATCTGACCTTGTGTTTGCTACCGCGTTGGGAACTGCGACGCACCCTGCGAATCTAGGACGCGCTCTGAACAGCATTCTCGAATGGTCAAACCCTGAATCAATCGAACACGAAGTACGCGGTAAGCGGGGCGAGTCACGCAAATACACGCTCGAGGAACGCTTGCGGGTCATTGACAGACAGTACCGCCCGAAACTACAAGCAATTATCCATTCTGGAAAGCCACTGCCTCAAATCACGCCTCATGACCTACGGCACACGGCGGGGACTTTGATGCTTATGAGTGGAATGCCCATTGAGGTGGTGTCAAAGATTCTTGGTCACGCTCGAGTCAGCATCACAATGGATACTTACCGCCACGTGTCATACCAGGAGAAACGCGCCGTGATGGTTGATTTATTCAAGCATCAACTGCCCTCCCCTTTCGTGGTGACTGTGCCGATAAATTAACCTCCAAAAATCCCATAGCGAACGAATAGCGAACGAAAGCCAAAACCCGACCTATCCCCAAAGCTCGAGAATCAAAAAGAACCCGTTCATCACGGGTTCTTTTTTGGTGCCAAAGGGCAGAATTGAACTGCCGACACTACGATTTTCAGTCGTATGCTCTACCGACTGAGCTACTTTGGCGCGATTCCAGCCGTACAATCGGTACTGTACGGCTGGGACGTTCTGGCGGATCGGACGGGACTTGAACCCGCGACCACCCGCGTGACAGGCGGGTATGCTAACCACTGCACCACCGATCCAGTGGGCGTGCTCTCTCGAGCGGACGAGAGTATAAAACGTTGCTTGGCGCGTGTCAACAGTCGCTCAATTGATGCTGGGGTTTAAAGTCAAGTAAATCTTAGGAATCTCGAGCAGAACACGTTTTTTACATTTTGGCTATTTATGGGTTTTGCATCCTGCTCGAGGTTTAACTTACTTGCTCGGATGAATTTTTTCGACCTTGCCACCAAAAAGGTTGTTGATATCTGGGGTCACGCGGTAATGGAGGTAATCGTCTTGTGGTACCTCGAGCGACATTTCCTGTTCGACGCTCATGTTTTCTAAAAATGCCCGAATGCAGCGAATGCTATTGCCGTGGGCGGAAAGCAAAAAGTTTTTGCCATCCCCAGCATTGCGCACGAGTTCCCAGATGAATGGGTAAACGCGCATTTCGACCATTTTGACGCTTTCGCCGTTCGGTGGTGGCACGTCGTAAGAACGATGCCAGATTTTGTACATGTCGGGGTGCGCGGCTTGGACATCCGAATGGAGTTGCCCCGACAGGTCGCCGTAAGAGCGTTCGATGATGCGGTCATCCACAGTGATTGGGACGCCGTAAGTGTGTGGTTTCAATAAAATCTCGAGGGTGTTGCTGGCGCGTTTGAGTCTCGAGGTGAAGGCTTGATCGAATTTAATCTGGCTCAGGCTTTCAGCAATTTTTGTGGCTTGCTGGACGCCGACTTCCGAAATGTCCACGTCAATCCAACCCGTGAATGTTTTCGTACCAGAGGCGTTAAAGGCGGTTTGACCGTGGCGGACAATGTAAATATCGCTAGGCATGGATTTGATTCTAGCAGAGTAATGCCTTGGTTCGGTCAAACGTGCGTTAGCTTTTGGCGTCTAATCATGGTGGCTTGCATGACCGCCACCAATTTTTCACCGTCACTCGAGATGGCATAGGCGTTTGCGCCTGTCAGGGTGATGGTTTTGCCGGCTTTGATGACCGTTCCAACGGCGCGGATGCTCAAGCCGGTGGCGGGCGCGACAAAATTCACTTTGAATTCGACTGCCAGCACGTCGCTGTCTTCGGGCATCAAACTGAGCGCGGCATAACCGCAAGCGCTGTCCATGATGGCTGCCACGGCTGCCGCATGGACAAAACCGTGTTGCTGGGTTATGGCGCTCGAGACTGGCATGACAATTTCGACTTCGCCCGCAGCCACCCTGGTCAGGCTGGCAAAAAGCGTTTGCATCAATCCTTGAAGTGCAAAACTGTCCCGAACTCGAGTTTCAAGATTCAAGAACTCACCAGCTCCAGAAGCGCTTCGACGCGTTTGAAATACTCATCCTCAAGCATGAATTCGTAGTGTTTTGGCGGTTTGAAAGCGGCATAAAGGGGTATCTCGAGGCTTAAACCCTGCACGGAATTGGTAAATTGAAACCTTGGCATGGGCGCACTCGGCGCGTTCGGCACAAATTTTTTCGAAACTTGCTCGAGCAAAAATGCCAATTGTACCGCCATCAGATGCTTGTCTTTTGCCACGACCTATTTTAAAACAATTTTGCAGTAGAATATGAGGCAATGAACCGAGTACTTTTGGAAGTTCGTGGACTTGAAGACGCCGCCAGTATCGAAAAGGTTTTGGGTGTATTGCTCAAAATTAAGGGAGTTGAACAAGTCAACAACCCGCACCCAAAGCAAGTCGAAGTGATGTATGACTCGAGCTTGACCGTCATGGATTTTATTCGTGCCATCCGCAGCGTTGGGTATTTGGCAGGAATGATTTAAGAGATGCTGCGCGGTTACATCGGCATTTACACTGCCAGGCTCGAGATGCGCTTTGTCTCGAGCTTGAAAGAAAAACGATCGTTGATTCGACCGGTCACCGAACGTTTGAAAGCCCGTTTTCCCGTATCGGTGGCAAGGCTTGACGGTTTAGACGCGCACGATTGGGAACTGATTGGGGTGGTCAGCATTCATCACGATGCCATCTGGCTCGAGGAACTCTTGCAAAACGTATCTGGTTTTGTGGCTGCCAACGGCGAGTATTCGGTGGTCGATGAAAGCTTTGAAGTGATGGAACTCGAGTAATTGTGAAAAAATAAAGGTTTGCTGAAGGTTTGAATGAGTGGATTAGCGTCAAAAACTCATCGCATGTCAGTACGATAGCCTCGTGAAAAAAATACTATCCTTTGGAATTCTGGCGCTCGGGTTGGCATCGTGCAACATTGTGACCCTTCCGAGCTTAAGCATCGCCAACTTGACGGTGGATGCCGAAACGTGCAAAACCATCCCTGCCAGCCCAAGTGAGGGTAAAAAGTTGGCACTCAGCTTTAACTACGCAGGAAATTTGCAAAGCTTGACTGTCACGCTCAGTTACAAATCTAAAGGTGTGAGTAAAATACAACGGCTCGAGATTCCAGAGTTTAAACTTGGTGGCACTTTGCCTGACGGTGTGACCAGCGCTTCGAGTGGCTTGGGTTCAAACACCATTAAACTCAATATTGATTTGGAAAAAATCAGCACCACCGTAACTCCAAGTGCTGTAGTACCAGGACCTACAAATCCAGTTTTGCCACCAGACACCGTAACTTCACGTCCAATGGATTTCAAAATTGAAGCCAAAGACCCGGAGGGTAAAGCCAGCGTACCAAGTTTACTCGAGCAAAAAGCGATTAATGTCGAACCTTGTTTTACCCCTACACCAGCTCCTTAACTTGTCTTATGAAACGTGCAAAGATTAAGAGCAGCTTAAACTTCAGCTCACAAGATTAGTAGATTCCCGAGTAACCTTAAAATATGAAAAAGATCTTCTTATTGGCATCGGTGGTGTTGGCAGGAGCGCTTACAAGCTGCTTTGGTACGCCAAACATAGCAATCTCGACAATCAGCTTTAACAGTGATTATGTGATCAATCAGGGAACATCAGGGCAACGTTATGTGGTTTGCAATAACAAGCAAACCCAAATTGAGTACAGTTTCACAATGGATCGCATTCAGAACTTGGACAGTTGGGATGCTACTTTCTTTGGTGATGCCGGTGTCAACACCTTCACCACCAACGGATTGCGGATCAATCCACCAACCGTCAATCAAGGAATTACCTACGTTCCAGGCAGCAATACGATCACGGTCAGAACCAACTTTAGTGCCAACAGTGCCCCTCGAGTTTCAAATCGTGCGGTCGTGGTGGTTCCAACCCCAGTGCCACAACCACAAATCATTAGCCACGTCAATTTGCGTCTAACCCTTCGTGACATTCAAGGATTCAGCGTCTCAGGCGAGATTTCTCCGTTCTATGTAGATTCTATTCCTGTTGTGGACAACTGCCCTTAAAGCTAATTTCAGTTTTTCTCGAGCGCGGTCTTCGGATCGCGCTTTTTATTTTTCGCGCGGCTCGAGCAAATAATGTTGCAAACGTGTTTTCACATCTGCCCATTCAGCCTCGAGAATGCTGTACATCGCGGTGTTGCGAATTCCGCCGTCACTGGAGGGCATGTGCGCCCTTAAGATGCCTTCAAAACTTGCGCCAATTCGCAAAATGGCATTTCTCGAGCGTTCATTTCGGGCATCGGTTTTTAAGGTCACGCGCCTGACTTGCCAGGTTTCAAACGCAAACTCGAGCATCAAGAGTTTGGCACTCGTGTTGATTTTTGTTCGCTGGGCGCTGGGGGCAAGCCAGGTCCAACCGATTTCGGCGGCGTTTGGATTGCCTGTTTTCTTGTCCCAAGCCCAAAATTCAAGGTTGCCAAAGCGGGTGCAACCAACCACCTGATCATTTGCAGTGGTGGCAAACGGCACAGCATTTTTGGTTTCTCGAGCTTGCAGAGCCGTCTGAACGTAAGCGTTCATGCCCTCGAGCGTTCTTGGGACGCTGGTCAACGCATACATTTCGGCTGGAGTTGCCTGGGCAATCTCAAGCAGGGCTGGAATGTGATGCTCACTCAGAGGCTCGAGGCAC
>JANMUC010000531.1:0-4033 GCA_031391225.1 Deinococcales bacterium | reverse complement strand
CCGCCAGCATGTCGTAGGCAGTTTCTTTGGCTCCTGCATCATGGGTGGTGATGGTCAATCCTGGAAGGACATCCAACTCAAAATGCGAGATGTTGGTTGTGCCTGTCGCCCGAAGCGGGTCGTTCAAACCAATTTTTTCGTGCCGAACGCCAGCCTTCACGCCAGTCTCGAGCACATCAATAAACGCCACTTGACGAATCGGCGTTCCCGCTCGAGCCGCGTCCTGAATTTCGTTGACATCAAGATCACGAATGCTGGCACGCTCGAGTTTGGTCACATCAAGCTGCGTCTCGAGTAGCACGTTTGCCAACCCACAAACCTTGACCGCACTGTCCCAGCCGTCCACGTCAAAACTCGGGTCGGTTTCGGCAATGCCAATTTCTTGGGCGCGTGTGACGCCCTGTTCAAAACTCGAGCCGGCTTCAATGGTTTGTAAAATCGTGCTGGTGGTGCTGTTCAATGAGCCCCTAAACCGTTTGATGTTCGCGGCTGGAAGTGTTTCGCGGAACAAGCTGTAAATTGGGCTACCACCCATAAAACTCGCCTCGTGCCGAAATTTTAAACCTCGAGATTCAGCCAGTGCATGAAGTTCTTTTGCGGCGTGAACCACAGGACCTTTATTGGCACTGACCACATGACAACCAAGCTCGAGCGCCGTTTTAATGTAATCAATCGCGGGTTGCCCAGTGAACGGCTCGAGACTCGAGGCTTCAAACAAAACGTGCGCTTCTGACGCCTCGAGCCAAGATTGAAGATCGCTCGAGATGCTAGAAGAAACGGGTTTTCCCTCGAGTAAGGCGTTTGTGTCTAGCCCGTTTGCATCTGCCAACCAGCCCAAACGCCGCGTCATCACGCCGGTCACACGGTACTCGAGGTTGTACTTTTGTTTGAGTTCAGATTTTTTAGACTCGAGAAACCCAATTAAAGCGCGGTTGACGTTGCCAAAGCCGATCAGTGCAAGATTAAGAGTATGCATGATTCAGCCTAACACTGCTTGAGAAATAGAATTCGACTGAGATACGAACGCTATTTTGGAGGTTGCCGTAATGTTTGACCAAATTCTTGACTTCAATTTTGTCGTTGTCCCGATTGCTGTCATTCTGAATCTGCAATCAAACTGCAAACGTGCTGCACGATCTTAAATGTTCAGGCAGTAATTTCGCTTGGTGCAATACGAAACTTCTCGAGTAAAGCCCCAACGTCGCTTTGGCTCGAGTGGTCACACTTTCGGCATCAAATCCAAGGGCAGTCCAAAAAAGTTCTTTCCAAGTCGCGTCGGCTTCAGCATCGCGTATGGCACTCCAAAATCGATTTTCAGAATTGCATAAAACGCCATTGGCAAGAGCACCAACATCGGTTAAACCGTTCAATAAAGTAACAGTGGCGTGCAACGCTTTCTCGAGATTGTTGTTGCTTAATCCGCCCAAAATTTTTTGAACGATTTCGGCATTTTCAGCCAGTACCCAACTGATAGCAAGGTCGGCATCCTTTTGCACTGTTTTCCACGAGAAGGCTTTTGCGCGTTCTTGCAAATTGGCATACCAACCGTCTGGGTCAAACAGGATTTGGGCTTCCCTTGCGGCTGCGATATTGGACATGGCTTTCCAAGGATCATGGAGCATTGACTCACGGTTATCTACATCCAAAAAATTGACGTTCACCAAACGATTCTCGAGGTAGTACATTTGGTCTGGTGGACGTTCGCCTCGAACCACCACTTGAAAATCCAAGTCGCTGTACGCATCCAACTCGTCTCGAGCACCGCTGCCAATCAACACAACACTGAGGGTATTGCTGTCTTGTGCAAACAGATTCGCAATGGTTTTAAGAAGCTGTATTGATACAGTGTAATCCGTATTTTCAGTTCTTGCCTAAGCAGTCTGGCATATTCAATTTGAATTTCTTGCGTGCTATTTTCCACACATGAATTCCACTCAATTAGCCTCTCGAGTTGAACAACTGATTCAGCCGCACATAGAAGCTGGAGACATTCTTGGATTGTCCCTGGCTTTAATTCAGGGACACGATGTTGTTTATTCTGGCGGCTTTGGAAAAACCAGCACTGAGGAAAGCGGTGTCCCCGTCTCACCAAACACGCTTTTTGCCTTGGGTTCGGTGTGCAAAACACTGTGCGCCGTCCTGGTGATGCGATTGGTTGAAGAAGGCAAGATCAATTTGGATACGCCTGTGATCGAATACATTCAAGAACTCAAATTCAGCAACGAAGATTTGGGTAAAAAGGTAACAACACGACATTTGCTCAGTCACACTTCGGGTCTACCCGCATTCGTGAAAACATGGGGATCACGTGACCCTGACGCGCTGAAACGATTTGTCCTCGAGCAAATTCCGTACTACACTTTTTTTGCACAACCTGGCGCAATTTATCTGTATGCCAGTTCCGCTTTTTGCATCGCTGGGTATGTTGCCGAAGTGGTCACTGGTCGTTACTACGATGATTTGATGCGTGAATACGTGCTTGATCCACTGGGCATGACCCGTACCTCTTTTGATCCCACTGAAATCCTGACGTATTCGGTTGCTTTGCCTCACGATAAAACGGCTGATGGCAGTTTAAAAGTCTCCCATCAAATCCCCTACAACGTGAGTGGCAATCCATCAGGGTTTGCCTATGGAAGCATTCTGGACTTGACCCAACTCGCAAAGATGTTTCTCAATTCTGGCAGGCTTTCAAACGAATCCCTATTACAGCCATCGTCTCTAGCTGAAATGACAGCAGATCATGGCAGCCTCGATTTTTTACCATCAACGCGTCCTCTGAAAAATTGTTTCAAGAAATCTGGCTTGGGGATATTTACAGGAAATTATCGCAGCCGAGCCTTTTGGGGGCACGATGGTCGAATGCCAGAATACCTGACTCTTTTGCATTTGTTTCCCGAGGACAACACCGCGCTCGTGTTGATGACGAACAATTGTGACGAGGCGGCTTTGTACAAAATTGTGCCGCAAATTTACAACGCCCTTTTGGGACTGCCTGAAGCACCTGAACCGAACGAAACCGTGATTCCGCCAGCCGTCATACGAGATGTTGAACATCCAGAACATTATGTGGGTCAATACCTTTCGGGAGGCGTTTTCTCGAGGGTTTCAATGGTCGAAAATCAATTAATGTTGGAACTCGAGGACACTGTTTTGACCCTCTTTCCAATTGGCGAAGATCATTTCTATGCTCATTTTCCAGAAAAGCCGCACTTTTCGGTTCAGTTCTTGCAGGCTTTCGACACAAGAATTTCGCACGTCATTATCGCGGGCAGCCTGTACGAGCGTATGGATATGGATGAAACCTTCCAGCCCGATTTGATAAAACTGAAAACATATGAAGGGCTGTACAAAGACCCCAGCAACACAAGATTCGATCAACTGCTGTGGGTCGAACTGAAAGATGAAAAGATCGTTGTTTCAGAGTCCGGTTTTGAGATGCCGTGTACTGCACTGAGCAATACTTTGTTTTTGTGTGAATACGGGCTGATAGAGTTTCGACACACGAAATCAAACTTTCCCATTTTGGTGTGGGGTAAGGCAACGCCGTATTTTGCCATAAACGAAATGGTATGGGAGAAAAACAAGGTTGTTCAATACCTTGCCCAACCGTATACAGGCTAAAATTCAGAACATCCAAATTTGCCCGAGCCTTGGGAGATTGACCAGGCTCGAGCAAGACTTCAAAGCTTCACCCCAGCATTCTTTTCTACCTTTTTACAAAATCCACGCGATCAGGGAATCTGCATACCCTCGAGCAGCACAATACAGAGCAACTGCAACAACCGAATTCCGTACTATTAATGGATACCTTCGTGTCTTGGCGGACGCAGCAAGCAGCGTCCCTACAAGACACAATACTTTTGTAGGGCTTGCTGCGCAAAGACGTCAACGCATTGTTTACGTCGGGTGCTAGTGGTTCTCTTGCCTCGAGAAAACCAGAATCCCTCACCACACGCAAATAAGCAAACCATCGTTGCCTGAAGCCCTCTCCCGTTCTTGACCCTAAAACGCACCTGGCGGGCATGGTCGC
>JANMUC010000484.1:0-3564 GCA_031391225.1 Deinococcales bacterium | reverse complement strand
CAGGACGAATTTGAAACCGCAGCTCAGAAATGGATTGACTCAGAGTTTCAACCGAGCACGCTTTCAAAAGCGCAACAACTCGCAGAACTCAAATGGTTCATTGAGGCTGCCAAACCGTACCGTGGGCAGTCGATTAACGTGGTTTCGGAAACGATTGACACGCACGTTTACGAATCCAAAACGCTCGCCAAAGCCTTCTCGGAAATCACTGGCATCAAATTGACCCACGATATTATTCAGGAAGGCGATGTCGTCGAGAAAATCCAGACGCAAATGCAGTCGGGCAAAAGCATTTACGACATGTACGTGAATGATTCTGATTTGATCGGCACGCACTTTCGCAATCCGTACACCATTGCGTTATCGGATTTTATGGCAGGTGAAGGCAAAGCAGCCACCTCACCAACGTTGGATTTGAAAGACTTCATCGGTTTAAAATTCACGACCTCGCCAGACGGCAAACTCTACCAATTGCCAGACCAACAATTTGCCAACCTGTACTGGTTTCGTGCCGATTGGTTTGCCCGTAAAGACCTGAAAGCCCAATTTAAGAAAAAGTATGGTTACGAACTCGGTGTTCCAGTCAACTGGTCGGCATATGAAGACATCGCCAAATTCTTCACCAACGACGTGAAAAACCTCGACGGCAAAAAAGTCTTCGGACACATGGATTACGGCAAAAAAGACCCAAGCCTCGGCTGGCGTTTCACCGATGCCTGGCTTTCAATGGCGGGCGAAGCCGACAAAGGCAACCCGAATGGTTTGCCGATTGACGAATGGGGTATCCGCGTTGCCGCCGACAAATGCACGCCCGTCGGTGCAAGCACCTCTCGAGGTGGCGGCACGAACAGCCCAGCCGCCGTCTACGCCCTGACCAAATACATTGACTGGATGAAGGCTTACGCGCCACCAGAGGCACTCGGCATGACCTTCTCTGAGGCGGGTCCAGTACCAGGACAGGGCAACATTGCCCAACAAATTTTCTGGTACACCGCGTTCACCGCAGGACTTTCCAAACCAGGCTTGCCCGTCGTCAACGCCGATGGCACACCAAAATGGCGCATGGCTCCTGGTCCTCACGGTCCATACTGGAAAGAAGGAATGCAGAACGGTTACCAAGACGTCGGATCATGGACGATGCTCAACTCCACGCCGCTCGAGCGCCGGATTCCAGCTTGGTTGTACGCGCAATTTGTCACCAGCAAGACCGTCAGCTTGAAAAAGTCCATCACGGGTTTGACCTTCATTCGTGATTCGGACATTCGCAGCGATTATTTCACCAAAAATGCCAGCAAATACGGTGGTCTGATCGAATTCTACCGCAGCCCAGCCCGTGTTGCCTGGACTCCAACAGGCACGAACGTTCCCGATTACCCGAAGCTCGCGCAACTGTGGTGGCAGAACGTGGCATTGGCAGTAGACGGTCAAAAGACCCCGCAACAAGCCATGGACAGCCTCGCGACGCAAATGGATGACGTGATGGCACGATTGCAACGCGCAGGCATGAAACAATGTGCGCCGAAACTGAACCCAATCTCCAGCCCTTCAAAATGGCTCTCGAGCGATCGTGCGCCTTGGAAGAAATTGGCGAACGAAAAGCCAAAAGGTGAAACCATTGTTTATGACACGCTGTTGAAGCGTTGGAAAGAGGGCAAGGTCAAGTAAACTTTTAAAGCTCGAGAAAGCGAAGGGCGATGGTTGCCCTTCGCTTTTTTATGGCTCGAGGTTTTATAGACTGATCTTCAGGTTTGGAGCAGATCAATGAAACCAACGTCACTCACGAAAATAACTTTTGAAGGATACAAATCTTTTCGCAAGCTTGAAATTGATCTCGAGTAACTCAATCCACTGACCTACTGACCTTCAATATGAGACAACATTCACCTGTTCGCGTTAGACTACTGCTGATGTTGGGTCGATCTCCCGCATGAAAACCCTAGGATTCATTCCCATTTAAAGGTAGCAATGACAGAAATTATTCTGGCGTCGGGCAGTCCACGCCGTAAAGAACTTTTAACCCGTTTGGGCGTCCAGTTTCGCGTTCGCAGCGCGGACGTTGACGAAAATAGTCTCGAACCCGACCCGCAAACTTTGGTGCAATTCTTAGCAAATAAAAAAGCCATAGCCGTTCAATCGCTCGAGTCTGATCGGGTTATTCTGGCAGCCGATACGGTGGTGGCGTTTGAGGGTCTAATCTTGCAAAAACCCGTCAGTAAGCTCGAGAATGCTGAATTTATTCGCACACTATCTGGCAATTGGCACGAGGTCTTCACGGGCGTTTGTATCCTCATGCCAACGGCTCGAGCGCTCGGTTTTGAACGCACCCGCGTAAAATTCCGTGATCTCTCGAGCGCCGAAATTCTGGGGTACGCCAACTCGGGCGAAGGCTTAGACAAAGCAGGCGGTTACGGCATTCAAGAGATGGGCATGGCGCTGGTCGAAAGAATCGAGGGCGACTTTTTTAACGTGGTCGGCTTGCCAATCTCGAAAATGCTCGAGTTGGCGCACAGTTTAAACCTCGAGTTGCTGCCTTGGGTGAACTCGAAAGTTGTGGGTGCTGTTTGATGCGCTGGCGGTTCTGTTCACAATTTGGTGCATTATGAACTCGAGACTCTGGCTGGTGTTTGGTATTTTAATGCTGGTGTCTTTGATTTCAACGCGTTTTGTGCCGCCCGCACCGTTTGCGCTCTCGGCAAGCATTGCGCCGTTTACGGGCATGTTTTATCAACTTGCCCAAAATGCCAAAAACGCTGTGGACACGATTGCCTTTGAAAATGATTTGCGTTTTGAGAACAAAACCTTAAAAAATCAGCTTGGCACCACCCAAACCAAACTCGCGCAACTCGAGCAGGAAGTCAATAAGCTCGAGGCTGCCGCGAAAATTCGGCGTTATCAATCGCCTGGAGTACATGCCATAGCCAGTGTGATTTTGTACAAGAACGACGGTTTAGTTTCGCAATTGATCGTGGCACTGGGCGCACAAGATGGTTTGCAACCCGGCATGGCGGTCACCACTCCATCGGGTTTGGTCGGGATTGTGCAAGAAGTTGCGCCGCGCACGGCACTGATCCGAACCGTGACCGATCCAGAGTTTCGGGTTGGCGTGACGGTGGCAAGCAGCAAAAAGCGCGGTCGTGGGCTTGGGCGCGGTATTGCGGGTCGAATTTTAAGGGTCGAAGGTTTTAAAGGCTCCGATGTCAAAGTTGGGCAAAAGGTATTATCGGGCGGTTTCGCAGGCGGTGCGTTTCCAACGGTGCAGATCGGTCTTGTCGTTAAACGGATTGCCTCCAGAGGCGACACGCTCGGTTTGACCCTCGAGGTGAAACC
The DNA here is from genome assembly GCA_031391225.1 of Deinococcales bacterium. GTDB lineage: Bacteria > Deinococcota > Deinococci > Deinococcales > JAAFIG01 > JANXTZ01. The sequence continues at coordinate 237 of JANMUC010000484.1, read as the reverse complement.
ATTCGTTGATCCCAATGCTTTGGAAGAAGTTTATATTCTGAGTTTGCCTTAGCTCAATTTGGTCGTAAAATATACTTTTGAGTGGCGAATTGCCCTCGGTTCTATCACGTTTTGAAAGGTCGCCCGTTGAAACCACTCATTTTTATTTTTGTTGTCTGGGGCTTGCAGGGCGCGTTGTACGTGCTTGTCCCAACATTGACCCCACCAGATTTATTTTTGCTCGCCACGCTGACGTTG
>JANMUC010000476.1:0-2969 GCA_031391225.1 Deinococcales bacterium | reverse complement strand
AAGTTTTCAAACAACTGCTGGTATTCGCTCGAGGTAGGCTTCATTCTGGTCACTTTCAGATTTGATTGCCTCGGCATCAAATCGAAAGTACGAACGCGGCGGCAGAATTCCCCAGGTGTTGCTGGTGTGCGCATCGTCGGGGTAGTAACGCGGTTCATGATCTGGCACGAGTTGCTCGAGGTCGCAAAAAAGTTCCATGAAAATGTCTTCTTCGGGCATTCGGATGTATGAGTACAAATTTCGGGCGACACCGTGCCGACCGGGACCCCAGACGACAGGTCGCGCGTTTTGTGCCAGGTGATCGAGGGCAACCCGCATTTCGCCCCAGTCCACCAGTTCAAACGCAACGTGATGGATGTGCTTATACCCCTTCTCAACAAAAGCCAACACGTGATGGTCGGCGTTGACGTGCAGCCAGCAACCTTCGTCACCGACCCAATCGGTCAAGCCAAAACCGAGTTTTTCAATGTACCAACTCGAGGCTTGTTTGGCGTTGGCGGTCAGGTAGTTCACATGGGCAAATTTGCGTGGGTGAAACCCAGGAATGCGGCTCGAGTATTGGACTTCGCTAGGGTAACTTGGGTTCGCTCTAATTCGCTCGAGCAGGATGATGTTGTTGCCGTCAGGGTCTTGAAGTTTTAAACCAGTTCCGCGTTGTGGAACTTGAACTTCGCTAATGCTCAACCCTCGAGCTTGCAATTCGGTTTTGGCTTCTGCCAGCGTTAACTTTGGCGCGAGTTCATACGCCACGTATTCCAAACCTGGTTTGTCGTGTGATGGTAAAAGTAGCAAGCCGTAATCTTCGTGGCTACAACGCAAAACTGCATGATCGCTGTGAATCTCACCATGAAGCCCGAGCGTGTGCGACCACCGTGCAAATGCTTCCTCGAGATTTTTCACTCGCAATGCGGCGTGATGGATGGCTGAAATCAATTTCATTGGGTCTCCTTTTTACAGGTGTAGCGCTGCTTGCTGCGCCCTCAGCGATGATGATTTTTTGAAGGCTGCAAGCACAATTCCTTAACAATTGTGCTTTGGCATTTGAATGATGCTCGAGGGCTGTCGGTGCGCACGGCGCACCCTACTTGAGGTTTTTAATTCATTAAATTTCTCCGCTCGAGACGCGGCGTTCGGCTTCGTCTTCGGGTATTGCCAGGGCAACATGCAGCGTGGCAGCCGTAACTTGCGGTTGAATACCGACAAGCTCCAGATCATCCTCGAGTTCGACAATGCGATTCTCGAGCCGTCCAATGCCGTCCACTTCCACCGCGACCAGATCACCAATTTCGACGGGTCGTGAATGCGCGGGTGTGCCAGTTAAGAGCATGTCTCCAGCCTCCAGTGTTATCAGTCTCGAGAGGTCAGCGATTTGGTATGCCACCGAGAACATCAGGTCGCTGCCCGTGTTGGTTTCTTGCACAACTTGACCGTTAACAAAAGTGCGGAGGTGCAGGTTTTCTGGGTTGACATCAATCGCGTCCACCATGACTGGACCCGTTGGACAGAATCCATCTTGTCCCTTCACCCGAATCATTGCGCCGCGATCCGCGTGACGAAAATCGTGAACGCCAAAATCGTTGACAATCGTGTAACCTTGCACAAACGACAGCGCATTACTGAGGGTCGCACCTTTGCAGCGCTTGCCGATCACCACCGCAATTTCGCCCTCGTAATTCAGGTATTGGCAACCCTTTGGACGTGCCACCGTCGCTCGGTGGTGCGAGAGCGAACTGATTGGTTTTAAAAACCAAGCGGGCGAATCGGGCAGTTTTTTCATGTCATATTCCACGCATCTCGAGCGGTAGGTTAAATGCGTGGCAAAAATCTGACGCGGTGTAACAGGGGAGAGGTATTGCGCACTTGCCGCACTGATTTTCACACCATTCTCGAGCGTGATCATGCCGCCATCAGTGCTACCTTCAAGAATTCCTTTGCGAGCCAGCCCATTGTGCAACACTCGAACGTGTTTCAACGTGACACCTCCTTGGCAGCTTCTTTGTCATGCTGCGTGATCACTTCGCCGCCGTGAACCGTGTAACCAAAACTAAACTTGTAACCGCGCATCATCTCGAGCGGTCTGATGGCGTGCAAATCCTCAATGGTATTTGCGCCAAACTCGAGCGTCGCATCAGCCTCCCAAATCGGTGTGGCTTCACGGTCAAAACCGCCACTCCGCACCAGTTCAAACACGTCAGGACTTAAACCGTTGTATGCGGGAAAATGCCTCGAGTTGAACATCGGTGGGTCGTTGACGGTAGGACCCGTTTTGGAAAGCTCACGCAAGGTCAACACGCTTCGCGCAATTTCTCGAGAACCCGCCGTACAGGTTGCTCCAAACCTCGAGCCAGCCTCAATTTGCGGTGCGGCTTTGCCCACCGCAAACGTGCGCGTCATGTGAATCGACCCCAGTTTCTTTGGGAAGCCCTGAATGTAACCACGAAACATCGCAAAATCTTTGTCCACCCAAATATAAACGCACCTCGAGACTGGCTGTCCCTGATATTTTGCGCCGACCACAATAAAAAATTCTTTGTATTGTGCCTGAATCGGGTCGGTCAACTCGTGAAAATCATCGCTGCAAGATTGCCAATCAGCAAAAATCGCGGCAACCGCGCCAGGGTCTTCCGCAGGCTCGAGTTCGGGCGGTAACAGTGCGATTACGGCGTCAGGGTCGGTGCGGTATTCGGCAATCAAAAAATCGCCAGAATAATGCCAAGGCGGCGGCGGCACAATGCTGGCGCGACCATCTGGCGAAAGTGGGAAGGTGTAACCGATTGGTGGTTTGCGTTCCTTCATAAGAACCTCGAGTAGGGTGCGCCGTGCGCACCGTTTTCATTTATTGCGTTGAAAAAACAAACCCGATATTGACGAATAATCTATTGGCGTTCCCGCGTAGGGGCGAGGCATGCGTCTTGACCATAAAACGCACCTGTCTTGACCCTAAAGATGCACCTGACGGGCTGGGTCGC
>JANMUC010000471.1:0-12756 GCA_031391225.1 Deinococcales bacterium | reverse complement strand
TCGACAACGCTGATCACAGAGTTGGTCGTACCAAGATCAATTCCGACTGCTTTCGCCATAATATGCTCCTCGAGACACGTTTTTGTGCTTTTATTTGTGTCTGTGTGCGTGAAAAATTGCGCTCGAGTATCTGACAATATTAGTCAAGAGCTTCAAGCGTCCTGCAACGGTCAGAGTGTAGCAATCAAAGCGTGAATTGTCAATAGACTTGAGTGTGGTGTTATCAAGTTTGAGGTTTTTATGAGGCTCGAGAGATTATTAAAATTCGTCCCTCGAGTTTGGGTAGAACGGATTCAAAAACCTCGACCAACCTGATCTCAAAAGGTGGGTGACCCCTGAACCATAAAACATAAATTGCGCTATACTTTTTTCATGCCAAGGGTTGCAACCAACACTGAACAATTAACCTTCGAGCAGTACCTGAAACTCGAGGAGCAACAAGAAATTCGTCATGAGTTCGTGGATGGTTTTATGTTCGCCATGGCTGGCGGAACAAAAGCACACAACACCATTGCAGGAAATATTTACGCCAAAGCCAGAATTGCGGCTCGAGCCAAACCAAATTGCGGCGCGTACATGGAAAACGTCAAACTCCGCACCAAAAACGGTGTCGGATACTACCCTGATGTTGTGGTCAGTTGCGATGACGATGTTGACGACCTGCTGATTCACAACCCTTGTCTGATCGTCGAAGTCCTATCGAGCAGCACTGAAGACCTAGACCGCAGCGAAAAATGGTTGAACTACCAAAAATCCATCAGCCTTCAAATGTACGTTTTAATCAACCAGAACAAAAAATTTCTCGAGATGTTCAAACGCAACCTTGACGGCACTTGGCAGTACGCGATTCTCGAGGAATCTGGAACGCTCGAGTTTCGTTGTTTGGATTTTGCCATGACGCTTGAAGAGATTTACGAAGACGTGAAGCTCGAGTTTCCAAACGCAAACCAGTCGTAAACTAAATCATGTTGCACTGTTACGGCACAAACTGCCCACTGCTTCTCGATTGTTACCACCACACGCAACCCAACCCAGGACGGGATGCTTACGGCGCACTGCCTTACGACTTTCAGACAGGAACGTGCACAGAATTCGTGACCAACGAACCAACTGAAGATTTAATTCAACAAACCGCGTATTACATTTGGTTGCGAAACGGACGCCCCGAGCACCGCGAACTCGAGCATTGGAATCAGGCATTTTTCAGTTTGTGTGTCAGTTCTGGACGGATCAGAGCCGATTCAGCGTAAATTATTTTAGCAAAGCGCAATATTGCCGCACCGCATCCTCAAATCCAATTTCTTGACGCTCGAGGTTTACTCGAGCAGAACGGTCTGAACATCAATTTTGTACAAAAAATTATTGCTGATAAAGTGAATTGCATCTGCACGCCCAACAATCCCTTGAACACTCTCGACACTCAAGGTGTTGTTTTGAATTTCACTTGTGTTGTTGCTAAACGTGAGGGTATGCCCAACAATCCCCTGTGGATTTAAGTTGTTGTCGTTTGCATCTAAAAACTCAAGTTCCGTTATTAATTTTACTTTCCCTTGAGGCTCGAGGAAGAAAAGCTGGAAGGTATGACGATCTTTGTATTTCACGTGAAACAAAGCATGACTCCCAGAAATTGCAAACGCATGGCTTCCCCGAAGAGGCATATTCCAAACCGATTTGATCTGGTTGCGATGCACATGCACCAATGGAAATTCGGTGTAGTAATACAACCAAACATCATCGTCAGAGGCGACGTTTAAGGCATAACAATCGCATATCGAATCTAAGCCAGCAGTTGGTTGGAACTCATACAATATTTCGCCCAGTGCATCCCGAGCAACCAATCCCGATGCGCCAACGGGTTTGTCCCACCCATAATTACCAAAAATGCCCTCATCAAAATAGCTTGTCCAAATCATACCTTTTGATGTTACCTGTATCGATTCGATTCCATCACCGAGCAAAATCTCTCGAGTAAAAAGTCCATCAAGCGTGTAAACACGTCCGTTTTTCTCGAAATCGTTCGCGTTTTTGTACCAAGAACGACCACAAGCAAGTAGCAATTGATCCTCGAGTGGCTGGACATGATGAATGTTGAAAAACTCCCCTTCAATCAACACGTCAAGCACCACTTGTGAGTCAAGCAACCCAACAACACGGTAAGTTTGGGCTTGTTCTGGCATGGTTTTTGCAAAACTCGCCCCTGGTTGTGTAGTTCGATAATCCAGTGGGAGTAAAGCAATCACAAGATAAACAACATCGTTAAAACCCACATTAAAAGCGACCAGATCACCGTTTTCGAGAAATGGCGATAACGAAATTACAGGAGACAATCGTATTGATCGTGACATAACAATTATCTTGACACTTGAGCATGATGACTTTCAAAATCTTGCGTCGCAGCCAAAATCACTACAAACACTCAATCCAAAAACAACGATACAACCTCACCAAACGGGAATCCTTCTGGCGCTAAACCTCCAGGCGTGACCACCCACAACACGGGCAGCTTGGGCGACTCGAGCGGAAAATCACCAAAGCCGTCGGTCAAGTACACGATCACACCATGCTCGAGTTCCGCGAGGTCTGGTTTGATGGCTTCAAAAAACGGTCTGAAGTCCGTGCCGCCGCCACCTTGCGGCGTTGGAATGTCGCCATCCACCTCGAGCGTGTAAGGACCATAAGCCGTTGCGTCGGCGTAGTAGAGGGTACAACGCACGTGCGGGTAGGCGCGAAGGATACCGCGCACCTCCGACAGCAACGCCGTGATTTGCGGTTCGTCAATCGAACCACTGGTGTCCAAGCACAAAAACACTTGTAAGCTCATGCCAGACAGACTCTCGAGGTAATACCCGCGTCCGATCATGCGGCGGTCAAATTCTTCAAAATCGGTGGGCGTGTGCGTCAAATACCGCCATAAGGTGCTGCGCCAATCGAGGCGTGAAGGCTCGAGGCTGCCAAATTCGCGGGTTAAACCTGCCGGAATTTTGCCTTGATTTGAACCCCTGGCGACGCTGGCGGCTTGCGCCATCGCCTTGCGCCAGTGCGCCTCGAGCACCTTGCGTTGCTCTTGGGAAAGTTGCCCGCCAGGGCTGCCCGTTTTGGCATCACCTTCTTTAGAACCCTCCCCACCCTCACTCGCAGGCTCGAGCAAATCTTGGTGCTCGAGTTGATGCTTTTCCTGGTCTTCGGCTTGTTTGGCTAAAATGGCGTAAACCTCTTCGACGCTGTGATGCTCATAGTCGGTGTCGCGGATGGTGTTTTCTGGGAGTTCAAAACCGTTCTGCCAAAGCACGCCGTTCACAACAATATCGGCGGCGATGTTCCAACCTTTGGGATTGCGGGTGCTGCGCCTTGGCACGTGAAGCAGTGCGGCGTGCAAGACCTCATGAAGCATGACGGCATCAATTTGCATTGACGGCAGATTCGAGATGAAGGCTGGATTGTAAATCACGTCGCGTCCGTCGGTGGCGGCGGTGGGCAATTCAAAACTGGCTTTGAAGCCCGCGTACAATGCCAGCGTGGCAAAAAATGGGGATCGCATTCGCAGGCGCAACAACGAACCGCTGACCAGTTTTTCGGTTTTGGCAACAAGCTCGAGCTGCATTTCGGGGGTTAGAGGTTCTGGTTGACTCATGCTTTGACCTCGAGTGCGGCGGAACACACCAGAATATTCGCATCGTGCCGCAAAATTTCTCGAGCATCCTCGGGTAAATTGCTGTTCAGGCACAAGGCAATTCTTTCGGCGGGATGCGCGGCGAATAAATGGCGGTGCTTGCGGAGTTCGGAGACTGGCACAAGGTCACTCTCGAGCGCAAGCACGCGGTTGAAGACCTGATGCGAACGCAAACCCTGACGCACGCAGGCGCGGCGCAATTTCTGCAGCGTCTCAGGTTCTAAGTTTTGATTCTCGAGCGCCGTCAAACGAACGCTCGAGTCTGGATGGGCAATCAATCGCAGCAATACCTCGTTGCTGGTGCTCGAGTTTCGCGCCAATGCCCGCAGTACATCCAAATCGGTATCTTGCGCCAGTTGCTCAAGCACGGTGCGTTCGAGTTTTGGGTTACTGGCGGCAGCCTCGCGCAAACGCCAGTGTTCACGCCAACCGAGTTGCTCGAGCAGTTTGGTCGTGACGTTCGGGTGTTTGGCAATCCAGGCGTGAGCCGTGGGAATCGTGGCAAGTTCCTCGAGTTGCGCGGCATTTAAATTCGGGTCGAGTGTTTGAAGACGCTCAAACTTCCTTGCCACCTGACGCGGCAAGTTTGGGTGCTTCAGGGCAAGTTCGCGGATTTCGGGATCACTATCGCAACACAGCAATTGCAATGCCTCGAGCGTTGCATCCTGACGGTTGACGACAGCAAGACGAACGCCGCCAACTTCATCGTTGGCAAGTTTACGAAGCATGGTTCTACTCGAGTTTGGATTGCTCGCCACCGAGGTTCGCACATCCGAATCACCGTCCAAACACAACCGCGCCAATGAAATTCCAGCCGCGAAGGGATACGCCGCAACCTCTTGGCGAATCCGCCACTCGGCATCTCGAGCGAGTTGCGAAAAAATACAATTTGGAATCTCGAGCACGGGTTTTTCTTGCCAGGATCGCACTGAAATTTCATGCAATTCACCAGGCTCGAGTTCAATCTTTTGACGCACATCCTGGCTTGTCGCCAAGCGTTCAACCTCGAGTTTGGCGTGCGTGTTGGTTGACTCTTCAAACCAACCACGGTAAAACTCAAACAGGTTTTGAGCACTGGGCGAATCGACTTGAGTTGGTTCTTGCAAATGTAATGCCGCTCGAGCCGCCATGCGCACGTCGTTATCGCTATCCTCGAGCAAGGATTTTAGGGTTGCCAGGGTTGTATTTTGTTGCTGTGCCACGGCTTGCCGTACCACCCAGTGATCGTCTTGGGCAAGCATCTCGAGTCCTGCTGCGTTAATCTTAGGATTTTGCGCCGCACTTTTACGAATCTCAAACTGTTCGTCCTGACAGAACTTCTCGAGTAAATCTGTTGCAAGATTTGGGTGCATGGCAACCGCTTGACGCACATCAGAATCACTATCCGAAGCCAGCATCTCGAGTTGCGCCGCACTTAAATTTGGGTTGTGAGCCGCCGCCAAACGGTCATGCCAGCTCTCACCCGTCAGGTATGACTCGAGAATCTCGAGAATCAGGTTTGGATGCTTTAATGCCAATTGCCGCGACCAACCGCCTCGCTTGCAGAATTTTTGCAAGACCTCGAACGGCACGGTTTCATGACCACGTTCGACTTGCTCGAGAACATCATTCCAGTTTGGATCAGAATTCGGATTGGACTTCACTGCAAGTCTAACTTCCTCGACCTCATCACCAAGCAAAAACTCGAGCATCAACGTTGAAGTGTTTGGGTGCTGCGCGACGGCAATTCGTACATCTTTGTCCTCATCGGTTGCCAATTGCTCGAGCAACCTAGAATCGAGTTCTGGATTGAATGCCAAGGCTTGCCGCACCCGCCAATCCGAATGCGTGATGAATGATGCCAGCAACACAAGATCAACACTCGGATTGCGAACCAAAAAGCTCAAGGCTTGCACGCCAGTCGTCTCGAGTAATTCAAAATCCAAATTGTTTAAAATTTGAATATTCTCAACCCGCAACAATCGCTCGATTGTCACCGCATCCAAATTCGGATTGCTTCGAGCCGCGCTGCGAACTTCATCGTCATCATCAAAGCACAAGTGAAAGATCAGCACTTGGTCAGCACTGCCTTTTGCCAGCATCAAACGCAGTTGCGTGTCATCGTCTAAACTCAAACCCTCGAGCAACCAGTTTGGCACTAACCCAAGCGCCACCGCATCTTTTAAATGCTCAGTGTCATGCTCGAGCGAAGGTAACAGTTCACGCAAAGTTTGGGTTGCACTGCCAAACGCCAGCTTATTCGGATGGTTAACATGCCCCCGAGCCAGAAATGCCAGAAACGAAAAATCTGTGTTGCCAGGTTGCGTTGAATCGGAAATCTCAAACTCGAGCTTCAAACGCTGCTCCAAAGCCTCGAGCGTTTCTGGCGTCAATTGCGGATTTTGAAGGGCTTTCACTTTGGCATCATGATCGCCCCACACGAATACCCAATCCAACCAGGCAAGCGGCACTTGGGCTGCCCGCATAAAACTCAACCTGGCAAACGCGGGTAACTCCGCCAAAAAATTCGGATTCTCGAGAATCAAAAAATCCAGCACTGAATTCTCAAGCACTGCATTCGCATCACGCACGGCAAGTCGCCACAAGACCGTCGAAGGCGTGTTTGGATTGCCCGCAACAAGATGCCTGAGTTTTTGATTAGCACTCGAAGCCAATCGTTCCAACCGCAACGGTGAAGTTGTTGGGTCGCTCGCCTCGAGCGAAAGTTGTATGGATTGATTGGTCATGAAAGCCCTTCAAAGCTCGAGTTTCGTTGTTGCGGATTGATGAAAGTTTAAGCCTAAAAGATGATTTGTACTACACGAAAAACAGTGAATGCTTGCCACCCTCATCCCCAACCCTTCTCCCGCCAGCGGGAGAAGGGAGCTTTATTCTCTTACACGTGTGGCTCGAGACTTAGTGTTGCTATTTGCTAATCATTGATTGCCATCTGCTAAATCCCAACCAATGTCCGAAATTCTTTTAAAAACCCTTGAATGCTGGAGTCGGTCAATGCCAAGGTTGTGAACGCGCCCAGTTGACCTCGGGTGCGAAGTTTGGGGAAGCAATCCACGGCAAATAAATTCAACCATTCATGACCCGCGACGCTCGAGAGCCAGCGCATGGCGTGAAAGGCGTGTTCGCCAGTTTCAACCCTCGAGATTAGACCGATCACGGTGGCGTACCTGGTGCTGGGTTCAGTTGGAAATTCGGCGGCTTGATAGTTTCCCTCGAGAATCAGCTCTAAGGCTGGCAGTGCCGCGTAGACCTCACAGAAGGCATCAAATTCGGCTTGCGCCCCAGCGCCGACCACGGGCGCAATCTCGAGTCCGGCTTTCAGAAGTTTGGATGCCATTTCCCAACTGCGTGGGCTTGCCCAGGCTGGGTGTTTGGAATCCATCGCGTGCAAAAGATTTGGGCGGAACGACAAGAACGCCAGGATTTGCTCGTGCAAATTTCGCTCGAGTCCGTAACGTTTAAAACTTTCCAAATCACTTTCAACCTCCAGGTGCAAGAACCTGTTGGCAAGCGGCGCGGGCATGTCAAACACGCTGGCACGGTCTTCTTTGCGGTTGCCTGCCGCCCAGACAAACCAGCCGTCGGGCAGTACATACGAGCCAACCTTACGATCCAAAATCAATTGTTGCGCCATGCCCTGCATGGTCGGCGGAGCCATGTTCAACTCGTCCAAAAACAGCACACCCTGCCCTGATTGCGGCAGAAACTCTGGCGGAAACCACCTCGAGACCCCATTTTCGGGCACGGGCAACCCACGCAAATCCGTCGGTGCAAGCTGCGAGAGGCGAACGTCAACGAACTCGAGATTTTTGGCGTTCGCCACTTGGGCGACAACGCTGGACTTGCCAACGCCAGGCGCTCCCCACAACATCACCGAAATTTTGATGTCGTGCGAGACGAGGGAAGACAAGTAATCAAAAAGGGCATTTGGGGTCACGCGGTCACTGTAGAACAAACGGCGCGAAGCTTTGTTATGCACGTGACATTGGGGGGAGTCAAGTTAAAGAAAAGCTTAAGAGGCTTCAGGCTCTAAACCCAAAAGTTCCATCGCAACCTCGAGTTTGATTTCTGGTACAAACAGGTCAACATCGCCCTGGTACATGCCGGTTTCAATCTCGAGTACGTTGCTGCGTTCGACCCAACCGTAAGGGGTGCGTAAGACGCTTTCGATCCCCTCGTTTTCCAGGTCGCGCCGCCAGGATTCGGCAATCATGCGCGGTAAGGATTTGATGCACACCCAAGTATCGCCCGCATATCTGGCAGAGGTCATGAGGGCATCATACCGCTCGAGATCAAGTTTCTGGTTTTTGAGGCTCGAGTTAAACCGCAATGACTCCTCCAAAACGACCTATACTGACCTCATGAATCTTGTCTTTTCACTCTCGAGTGTACTGGTCATGCCGTTCTGGTTTTTGATGATCTTCTTGCCGCGTTGGAAAGTGACTAAAACCATCATCGCTTCACCGTATATCATCGTGCCAGCCGCACTTTTATACGCCGCGTTGGTTATCCCCAACATTGGCAGCACTTTTGCACAACTTGCCAACCCAAACCTCGAGAGTATCTCAAAACTGCTCGGCTCGAGTTCTGGGGCGACCGTCGCTTGGGTTCATTTTCTGGCATTTGATTTGTTCGTCGGACGTTACGCGTATCTCGAGTCTCAAAAACGCAATCTCAACCCAATCTTGATGGGCTTTGTACTGTTTTCGATTCTGATGTACGGACCGTTTGGGATACTAATTTTCTTGGCGATCAATACTTTTACGGCAAAATCCAAAACAAGCCCTAGAACTGTGGGGGCAGAAACGGATTTTACCGTGGGTGATGAGTGATAGACTACAAAACTTGCAATTCTTAAAAGTTTAGCTTAAACTGAACCAATGCAGCCACTGGTACTGGCTCGTTTGCCTGACCGTCTTGAAGCCAAGCATCCCAGGATTATTGAGGATTTATTGTCAATAGCCAAAGATGGACATATTGAGGCTTTGAAGGCAATGATTGAAATGCTGGATGACTTTTACCAAAACGGCAGGGATTCTCGGTATGTCGAAAAATTTACGGGTTATCCAATCTGGGAACTCAAAACCACGTCTCGAGGTGGCACCAAAGGTGGTGCTCGAGTCTATTTTTTCTTTGCTGATACAAACGAAGCTGTGTTGGTAAACGCCGAAGTGAAATCAGGAAATTCACCAAGCCAAGCAAAAATTAAGGAAGTGCTGTAAGTGTACAAAGCGCTCGAGGCTGGAATTCTCGTATTGGAAAGAGGGAAGAAGACATGAATGCAAGAAAAATCAAGAAACAGTTGCGTCTTTCCGAAGAACCAGATGCGGAATTGTTGGCGCTTTTAGAGGGAATTGAAGACCGACCCGCAAAAATTCATCCAAGTCTTCAAGGATCGCTTATAACGACCACACCACAGGCTATTGTCGCTGCCCTAGAAGACACCTTGATTGCCCAATCGGTGGGCGGTTTGATTTCTCAAGCCCGTAAAAAACGTGGTTTAACACTTGAACAAACTGGGCGTATTTTAAGCGTAGGTAAAGGGAGAATGTCGCAAATCGAAAAAGAGGATGCAAATCTTGAACTACAGACCCTTGCTCGAGTTGCTAAAGCTTTGGATTACGATCTTAAGGTCAGTTTTATTTCACGTCGTTTAGATCATGAAATTATTGAACACCGCCTAACTGAACAACTTCATCCATTTTAATCTGAATTATAGTCTGCCTCAGTCTGGGGCGACTTTACACACCAAAAACATAACATGATCTCAGACCCTCTTGTGATCGCCCTGTTTCGCGTTAAACTACTGGCACTTTGTTTGGGGAATTCACCGAATTTAATTATTTGTCCGCGCAAAAAGTTGGGGTGTACCGCCGCATCATGCGCTTTTTTTTCGATCAGCATTTGATGCAGCGCAGTACCATCTCGCCCGAAGAAATCACGCAGCATTTAACCAGTGCGGGTTTAACGACGCAACTCGAGCAGGTGATTTTGGATTTGGAGAGTTTGCTCGAGTGGGGCAACCTGAACAAACGCCGCGACCAACGTCGGGTGACAACCCTTTCTGAATATGCGCGGCGGCGCGATTTGTATTTTGCCACGCCGCGTGGACTCAGCATCGAGGGTTTTCTCGAGGATGGTTTGGATGTTCGTGAGGACACCGTAATCTCGCCGATGGGGGTGATCTCAGGGCTTCAAACGCGGCTGGCTGCAATTGCGGATTTGCTCAGTCAGGGCGGCGCGGACGAAGAGGTGGAGTTACTTTGGAATGAGGTTTACCTGGCATTCTCGAAGTTGGCGGCGGAAGTCCGTGGTTTGTCAGCCAATCTCGAGCGCAAGTTGCTGCTCGAGGAGCGTGAGGGGTTTCTCGAGTTTAAAGATGTGGTGCGCGGCTTTTTGGAGCGTTTAAGCCGTGAATTGTCGGTCTCTGGTCGGCGGGTGCGTGAATTGCTCGCAGATTTTTCGTTGCTCGAGCCGATGCTGTTGGTGGTTGGGCGGGTGCGGTCGGGGCGTTTGACGATTTCTGGTACGGCGGTGACGCAATCGGCAACCACGGCTCGGGCGCGGCAAGAATTTGTGGCGATGCAAAGTTGGTTCGCTCGGGCGGCGCAAGACGGTGACGGTTTGGAATTTGCCATCGCGGCGTTGCGCGGGGCGGTCACCCGGGTGCTCAGTTTCATTGACGCGCTTCACCGCACCAGGGAATTGGGTTTGGGGCGGGCGGGTGCGTTCTCGAGTTTGGCGGTCTCGTTGGCGGACAGCGACACGCTCGAGGCGCGAACCATTTTGGTGCAGACGCTCGGTTTGAACGCGCCACTTCATGCCATCGGCGATGCGTTAAATCAAGATACGGCGGCTTGGTCGAGTGCGCTCGAGGCGGTGGAATTGTTCGCGGTCAGTCGGGGCAAAATTGCGGCTCGAGCCACCGCGCAATTGCGCCAGGTTTCCAGTGAGGCGAGGGCTGCCGCGAGTGAGGCGCAACTGGCGTTTCGGGAGCGTCAAAAGAAATTGCTGGCTTTGTTTGAAACGCACGGCGGTACGTTGTCGCTGGACGGTTTGACCCTGCCCGACATTGAAAGCCTGCATGATTTGATGGGCTATTTGGAACGAGCCTACATGGGCGTGACGGCGGGTCCAGAGGGGCATTTGCTCGAGGTCAAGCTTCAAGACACACCCGCCGAGGTGCGCGGCACGGATTGGACGTTGATGCTCGAGCGCGGGGCGCAACTGACCCTGGTTGGCGAGGCATGACCCCACCCGCCTTACAACATGCGATTCGGGTTTTACTCGAGCAACCGCTGTTGCTCGAGGGGGCGGAGGGCTTTAGGGATGTGATCGCTTGGCGAGCCGAGGTCAGTCAATTTTTTGCTCGGGTGGCTGGTTGGACGGTGCTGACTGGACCAAACGCCTTACGCCTGGTTGCGCCACCCGCCTTTGCCGAAACAGGGCGGGCGCTCGAGTCGCTGCATTCGCCCAAAGCTCCAGCCTTTCTGGCTTGGATACTGTGGTATCACGAGTACCTTGGCTTGCGGCTCGGCGAACCCAGACAGTTCAGTTTGTCCGAACTCGCCGCACAGATCGAGAATCAATCTGGTTTAAGCATGACCAGCCTCGAGTACCGTCGGGCTTTGGTGCAGGCGGTTCGGGCTTTGGAAACATTGGGGGCAATGCGGCTGCTCGATGCCAGCACGGGCGACTGGGAAGATGCCAAAGACGGTCATGCTGGCGCACTGCTCGAGTTTACGGCGGGTGCGGCGTACTTGATTTCGCAACCCGCCGTGCAACAGGTCACGCCGTTACAACGGGCGATGCGGGCGTTGCTGACGGGTCCGGCGCTGCACCGTGCGCTCGACCCCGAAGCCTTCGCCGCGTTGGTTAAGGACAGTGATCTCGACCATGGCTTAACCCTGCAACTCGAGCAAGCCTTGTCTTGGACGCTCGAGATTCAAGCCGATTACGCGCTGTTGTTGCGCGGCGGCGTCACCAGGGGTTTGGCGAAACGTTTCACGCCTGGGCGCGGCGTGGTGCAGAGCGCGGGCTTGCTGCTGTTAAATTCGATTAGGCTTGAGGTGCAAAATGAGCACTTAAACATTGAGGATGGGCGCTTGCGTTTAACCCAAAATCAGTTGTACGCCTTGCTCGATCAAGTTCGAGCCACACACCGTGACAAGTGGGGGCAGCAGGCGGCGACCGGTACGGACAAATTACTGCGCGAGATTCTCGAGGATTGGTGTTCGTGGGGCGCGGCGCATCAAGACGGTGAATTTTACTGGCTCGAGGCGCTGCTCAGTCGTTTTGACGCGTATTATTTTGATCCCGAAAAACCGCAGGTCGAACGCGGAGCCGGTAAAAGACGGAGGAAGTCAACGTGAGTTTTTTTGAACGCGCCGCCATGCGCCATCTGGTTTATCCGCCATCGCCGCGTTTTGTGCCGACACGCCTTATTTTGATCAATTACTGGTTGTATCAACGTCAAGTTTTTTACTTCGCGGCGGGCAAACTTTTTTTGACGGGCGACAACGGCAGCGGTAAAAGCACCGCCCTGACCGCCGCCGTGACCAGTATTTTTGATGGCGACACCAGCCCGAGCCGCATGGACCCTTTTGGCGGCGGCAAACGCAGCCTGCGTTATTACCTGCTCGGAGACCGCGAGGCGGGGTTTGAATACGATTCGCGCCGTGCGTATGTGGCGCTCGAGTTTCAAGATCCAGACGGCGGTTTTATGACGGTTGGGCTGGGTTTGCAGGCATCATCTGGCTCGAGGGATTTGCAAAAATGGGGTTTCAGCGTCCCTGATCGCGTCGAGTTTGATGATGGCATCAGTCTGGTCTCGAGCGGCAACGAACCGCTTTCCAAACGTCAATTGCGCGAAGCGATTGATAAATTTGACGGGCGGGTGGTCGAAAGCGTCGAAGAGTACGCCAAACTCGTGCGGCGAACCTTGTACCCACAAGCCTCCGACGATGAGTACGGCAAGCTGCTCGAGTTACTCTTAACGATTCGCGGGGCAAAACTCGGGCGTGAGGTGCGCCCGACCGAGATCGAAAAGCTCCTGCGGTTGTCGCTGCCGCGCCTGGATCAAGGCATCC
>JANMUC010000443.1:0-1840 GCA_031391225.1 Deinococcales bacterium | reverse complement strand
ATGTGTTCACGGGTTTGCGGCATTGGACCGTCGGCGGCGGAGCAGACGAGGATCGCGCCGTCCATTTGGGCTGCGCCGGTGATCATGTTTTTCACGTAATCGGCGTGACCTGGGCAGTCGACGTGGGAGTAGTGACGGGCTGGGGTGTTGTACTCCACGTGAGCGGTGTTGATCGTAATACCACGGGCTTTCTCTTCAGGGGCTTTATCAATCTGAGAGTAATCCTGGGTTTCGATGCTGGGATCAGCCGCGGCTGCGGTGAATGTGATTGCTGCGGTGAGCGTGGTTTTACCGTGATCGACGTGTCCGATAGTGCCGACGTTCACGTGTGGTTTGGTGCGCTCGAAAGTACCCTTCGCCATAACTGCGTCTCCTCAATCCCTCGTGTGCATGACGCACTCGAGCTATGCCCAATCACGGGCGCGAAATCCTAATGCCGCTTGTCAATGTGCCCGAAAGTAAACTTTCAGAGCGAAATGTGGTGCTAACGTCTCGAGAGAAAACTCGAGGCAGAAACTTTGGAAGTGTACACCATAGGTTTGCTTCAAGCAAGGGCTTTTGCCACACAGAGTTGAGATGTGCGGGAATCTCGAGACTGGGACGGGGGTTTGAAGGCTCGAGGGTCTTAGTTTGTGGCTACAGAAGACCGAGATTTATGGATAAAATTTCTAGGAATTTTAGAAGGCAAAAGCTCGCTCGAGATTTACCTCAAGCGAGCCAAAACTAGGTATTGATTTCTTAATTGTTATTGTTGCCCACACCCTGTAGATGCCGAATCGCTATCACCTTCCAAATTGGAAGCATTTGAGTTTGCGGAACAAGAACCCGAAGAAGCACTTACGGATGCTCCAGCTGCGACACCATAACCACTAGCAGAATTTTGTTGACCACCGCTTGGAATACCTAAAAAATTTCCTATGGATTCTGCACGTACACTACCAGCAGCACAACCGCCAACGCTGGCATTTGCCTTTGCACCACGAGTTGCTGATGTAAACCTTGCACTTGCCGTAGCTGTAGCACAACTACTGCGAGTTGCAATTCTATTTTCGCTAGATACATTTCCTTGTGAAGTAGTTTGTAAGTTTTTAATCGCATGCAAAGTAACTTGTTTATTCGCAACCAACGAACGTAATCCGCCAAGCCGCGACTGTAAGCGTTGCCGAACATTCTCATCTGAACTTTGAGCAATGAGTTTTTCAGCGAGTGCTATATCTTTTTGATCTATATTCTCGAGCGCCCACGCCATCCCAGAAGGACTATTCTCAATCTTTACGCGTCTAAATGGTAATCCATCTTCGCTACCATTATCCAATACCCAAACATCGGGGTAAACTTGTTGCCAGTTCTTATTTTGTGTTGCAAGCACGTGTATTGACGGTTCGTTTGCCATTTCTGCTTGCAGTTCCGCAATTTCTTCTACTGCTGAGTAAGGTTTTGACGACGGTTGTGATTGACATGATGCCAATAAAACACTGACCGCAACAGCACTAAGTAGAAAACGTAAAGTCATAGAACACTCCCGTAAAGTGGATTGCACCAAAGTTAATAGATTACTCAATGCTATTGACTACTGTAGCGTAAAAAAAAAATAAGTCAACACTAGTCTTGACTTGCATAGGGCAAACGCACTAGTGAGAAACATGAAAGCCTAGTAACCTTAATGCGTAATCACTATCTCGAGCCGCACGAACTCGTTTATTGACTTCCGCAAGTTTGCTCGGAATGGTATAATCACGAAATGCCCTGGAATCCCAAGAAGCTCACAAAATCACAACTCGAGGAACGTCGTTTCGCAGCTTGTGATTTCTTTGAGAACGGTATCACAAACTGTGCTTAC
>JANMUC010000442.1:0-2926 GCA_031391225.1 Deinococcales bacterium | reverse complement strand
GCGATTGCTGCCCTGGCGGCGGGGGCATTGTCTCCGATAGCCACGCTGGTGCTGGTTTTGATCACGTTGTTCGGGGCGTTGCCCATGTACCGCCGTGTTGCCGAAGAAAGTCCGCACGGTGATGGTTCTATCTCGATGCTCGAGAAACTACTTTCGTATTGGCCCTCTAAATTCTTGGTGCTTGCCTTAATTGGGTTTGTGGCGACAGGTTTTATCATCACCATCACGCTTTCGGCTGCGGATGCTTCGGCGCACGTGATCGAAAACCCTTTTGTTCGGCAGTACGTCGAAGGGGCACAACTTCCAATTACGCTGTTGTTCATTGCGCTGCTTGGTGCGGTGTTCTTAAAAGGTTTTAACGAAGCCATCGGTATTGCTGTGGTGTTGGTTGCGTTATACATCGGACTCAGTTTAGTTGTGGTTGGCGCAGGTTTGCAGCAGTTGTCGCTCAATCCTGTTAAATTCTCTGATTGGATCAGTGTTTTACAAACAAGCTACAGTTCACCACTCGCTTTGATTGGAGCGGCGTTGTTGGTTTTTCCTCGGCTCGCCCTAGGTCTTTCAGGGTTTGAAACCGGCGTTGTGGTTATGCCACTGATTAAGGGCGATCCCAGCGATACTGAAGAAAACCCTAAAGGTCGGATTCGCAACGGAAAAAAACTTCTTCTCGGGGCTGCGCTCATTATGAGCATCATGTTGATCTCGAGCGCTTTTGTCACCACCGTCATGATTCCACGCTCGGAATATTGGGCTGCTGCCACAGCTACGGCTGAAGAAAATGCGGAAACCCTTAAATCTGGAACGGCGACCATCAAAATGGTTGTGAACGACAAGGTACAACCAAATGAAGTGCTGACCTACCAAGTCCCAACTAACATTCCTACCACAGGACAACCCACCAAGGTCACAACCACATACAAAAACGAAACCATCCACATGATTGCCACCATCAAACCCGTTGGCAATCTGTACAGCGTAACCCTCGAGAAACCCAAAGGCGAAGCCAACGGACGCGCCCTGGCTTATCTTGCCCATACTTACCTTGGTGACGGCTTTGGTACGGTATATGACATTGCCACCATCTTAATCTTGTGGTTTGCAGGGGCAAGCGCCATGGCAGGATTACTCAATATCGTGCCACGTTACCTTCCCAAGTACGGTATGGCTCCAGATTGGACTTTAGCCACCCGTCCACTGGTTTTAATTTTTACGGCATTGTGCTTTATCGTCACATTTGCCTTCAACGCCAGTGTTGATGCTCAAGCCAGCGCTTATGCCACAGGTGTACTCGCGCTGATGACCAGTGCCGCCATCGCCGTGACCCTTTCCGCCATTCGTCACGGTCAAAAACGGCTTTCATTCTTGTTTGGTATCACCAGCTTGGTGTTTGTTTACACCACTGCCCAAACGATTCTCGAGCAACCTGATGGTTTACGGATTGCTGGATTTTTTATTGCCCTGATCGTTGCCATCTCAATTTTCTCGAGGGTCACACGATCCACCGAATTGCGGATTACTAAAATTGAATTCGACAAGGTAGCCGAAGACTTTATCGAAGACACTGCGCATCAATCCGAACTGCATTTGATCGCCAATAAACGCCAAACTGGCGACTGGGGGGAATACCACGATAAAGAATTTGCCGAACGCGAAGACCACCATATTGACCAGCGCGATCCCGTTTTGTTCTTCGAAGTCGAAGTCTCTGATGCCAGTGCGTTCGATGCCAAGCTTCAGGTCAAAGGCATCACGATTGAGGGACCAAACGGTGAAAAGTACCGTATCTTGCGTGCCACCGCGCCAGCCGTCCCAAATGCCATCGCCGCTTTCTTGTTCGAGCTTCGCAATCGAACCTCGTTGATTCCGCACTGTTATTTCACGTGGTCAGAAATCACCCCGATTGCCAACGTGATTCGCTTCTTGTTCTTTGGTGAAGGTGACACCGCACCCATGACTCGAGAAATCATTCGCCAGAATGAACCCAAAAAACGTCGTCGTCCTCGCGTTCACGTGGGCTAAAGCATTTGTTGCCGATAAAGTGTTTTTTGGTGGCTCGAGCAAAGATTTGATGGTCATGGTCGTTGCTCGAGCCATTGAAAATTCGCATTGATATTATGTTACTATAAGAATTGAAGGTATTAATTACGAAGACTTAACCAAATATGGAGGTTGAAAATGGCAATAGTATTTCTCGACTTGGCGGTATCTTTGGACGGATTTATTTCTGGACCAAATAACGACGATGGCGGATTGCATAATTGGTATTTTTCAGATACTGGCAAAAGCCAGCAAATTCTTGACGAATTACAAAACAACATCGGCGCGATGATTATTGGTAAAAAAAGTTTTGGAATCCTACCAGATGGTTTTGATACACCCTACAAAGTTCCACATTTCGTTCTTTCACATGAATCTCGAGCCACAATTTCTCGAGACGGGATGCAATTCATTTTCGTTTCCGAGGGTATTGAAAAGGCGCTAGAGCAAGCCCAGGCAGCAGCTGGCAACAAAGACGTTTGTATTGCAGGTGGAGCGAACACTGCGCAGCAATTCTTGCGGGCTGGATTGCTCGATGAAATTCAAATACATCTGGTTTCTGTTTTACTCGGTGATGGTTTGCGATTGTTCGAGAATCTAAGAACAGATCACTTTGAACTAGAGCGCACGCGGATCATTGAAGCACCATTGGCAACACATATTCGTTATCGTGTGAAAAAGAAACTATAGAAATTTTTAAACCTCAAGAAACAAAAAGACGAAAGCCATTATGCTTTCGTCTTTTTGTTATTGACTCCCGCAAGTTTGCTCGGAATGGTATAATCACGAAATGCCCTGGAATCCCAAGAAGCTCACAAAATCACAACTCGAGGAACGTCGTTTCGCAGCTTGTGATTTCTTTGAGAACGGTATCACAAACTGTGCTTAC
>JANMUC010000432.1:0-5249 GCA_031391225.1 Deinococcales bacterium | reverse complement strand
TGTATCGTGATTTAAGTTCAAATCTGATTTTAGTACGTAAGGCACGATATGCAGGGAAGACGTGAATGACAGTATTTCGTGAATTAGTTGGAATGTATGAGGCATGCCTCGCCCCTACGTTGGAACGCACATGTATTGACCGTAATTTTTCGGGTTTGATTTCTCGAAGTGCGTAAGTCCTAAACTTTTAAGCCCATCGCCTCGAGCAACGCACTTTCCATGACCTCGAGTGGCGGTTTTTGCCCAGTGTACAACTCGAATTGTGCCGCCGCCTGATGCAAACGCATTCGGTAGCCAGCAATAGCCGTGCAAGATTTGGCTCGAGCCAGCAAGAGCAACGGTGTCTCGAGTGGTTCGGCAACCACATCCATAATTATTTTCCCAGGCAGCAAAATATGCTCTGGGACAATACAAACCCCAGGTTGGGAAACATAACCCGCCGAGGTGGTGTGAACCAGCACATCGTAATCGCTCGAGAGGGCGTTCAGATCGCCGCCCAATGTCACGCCCAATTCGGTTGCCAAATCTTGAGCACGTTGGGCGGTGCGGTTGAAAATACTGACTTTTGCCCCACGTTTTTTCAGCCCAAACGCCACCGCTCGAGCCGCGCCGCCAGCACCAATCACGAACGCCTTTTTGTCCGCAAGATCGATATCCTTTTCCTCGAGCGCCAGCACCGCCCCGAGCCAGTCGAGGTTGTAACCCGTCAGCACGCCAGCCTCGTTGACTACGGTGTTGACCGCGCCAACTTCCTGAGCGATTGGGTCGAGATGATCCAAGTATTCCATGATCGTGACCTTGTGCGGCATGGTCACGCCGTAGCCACGAATGCCGAGGCTTCGCATGGCATCCACCGCGCCAGCCACGTCATCAATCCCAAAAGCGACATAAGTAAACTCGAGCTTTAAATGCTTGAAGACGGCGTTATGAACGGCTTGACCGACACGGCTTGGATGGCTGGCGATTGAACCGCAGAGGATTGGGAAACTGGGCATGAAACCAGCATAAGTCAAAGCTGAGCTTGAAGTGCCGCGAACAAATCATCTGTCTCGAGTTTTTCAAGATTGGTCATGTCCAAATCCCAAGTTGTACCAGCAAGCTCGAGGCGAAAAGGTTTTTGATGCACCAATTGCTCCATTTCTGGCAAGGTCACGTTGTCCGCATGACCAGGGTGACGTGACCCGCTTTCCCAACGCACACGGAAACGCTCGAGCAAGACTTCGGGCTGGGCATGACAATGAATTTGAAAGAATTCACAGTTGTAGTGTTGTTTGAAGTCATTCAACATTTGGCTGTGAAACTCTGGATAGAAATTCGCTTCGACAATGCACGATTGACCAACCCCAAGTTGAGCCTCGAGCGCGTAGAACAAAAGCTTGTAACTGGCAAGCCCAAGTTTTTTAGACCACGCCCTATCGGACCAACCCAGTTCGTCAAAAAGCCGTTCTTTAAAACCGTCTTTGGAGAAAAAGGGTATTGAAAAGTCTTGTGCGATCCGTCTTCCCAGGGTGGTTTTACCTGTGCATGGCAAACCAGAAATCACGATCACAAGAGGTTTTTTAAGGCTACTCGAGTGCATGGCTCGAGCATAACTCAAGTTCATGGCTCGAGGATAATTTGGTTTGGCTCGAGGGTGAGGGTGATGTTGTTCGGACTGACAAACACCTGATTGCGTCCGTTTTGCTTGGCGCTGTACATGGCTTTGTCGGCGCGATCAAGCACCACTTCTGGCATTTCAGAACCATCGGTTTGCGTGATGCCCGCACTGAACGTCTGAGAGTACGGGGTTAGTGTACTCAGGCGCTCGAGTAAAATTTGAGCTTGCTCGAGATCACAATTTTCAAACGCCACCACGAATTCCTCGCCGCCGTAACGGGCGATAAAGTCATTCACGCGAAAGCTGCTGCGCAAGGCATTGCCCATTTCGCGCAGCAAAGCATCACCCTCCAGATGCCCGCGTGTGTCGTTAAAACGCTTGAAATGGTCAAGGTCGATCATGGCGACCGTGATGGGTTGTTGGTTGCGTTTCGCCCGCTCGAGACGCTGCGGGAACTCTTCATTCCAGGCGCGACGGTTGGTTAAATTGGTCAGGCTGTCGGTACGAGCTTGTTCCTCGAGCTGTTGCAACAATCTGGTACGTTGCTGCCAGAAATTCCAGGCAATCAATGAAAACATCAAAATACCCGCCAACGCAAAGCCAAAAAACCAAAGCAAGCGGGTGAACAAAACCTGATCGGTGCGTTGGCGCTGGGTGGCTTCGTTTTGGGCGCGGGTGGCAATATCTTCAGCCAAGGTCGTGATTGAAACATTCAAAACCCGAAACAAATCAATTTCGCTGTTTAAGATAAGATCAGAGGCTTGCTGTATCAATTGAGCGTTGTTGGTTCGGTACATCGAAATGATGGTTTGATCAAGTGCAATAAATTCTTGAAATTGCCTTCTGGCAGTACGCAATTGCTCGCGTTCCAAAACCGACAAGACTTCAGCCCGTAGCTCGAGCGCCGATAATTGCTGACTGAGTGCCCGACTGGAGCTTAAAAATTTTGTTCTGGCAGGCGAACTGTCAAGCAAGGCTGTTCGTGAACCACGGATAATCTCAAAAGCGTAAGCGGTTTGCCAGGCGTTTAATTCGGCTGCCAAAGACTTGGCTTGAAGTGCCACTCGAGACAATTCGTTGACCCGAGCCAGTTCAGTGTTGCTTTGGTCGCGCGAAACGCTGTTGTTGGCGGCAGTGATCAAGCCAAGAATCAAAAACGCAATCACGCTAAAAAACAACGCGAAACTGAATGCCCGAATTTGCCAACTGACACGTACTCTGACCAAAGAATTCCTCGAGTCCAAAAAATCGGTTTTTCCTTGCGTTGAGTTCTTTTTAACCAACCAACCCGGTTCGAGTTTAACGCGAAAAGCAGCATTAAACCGTGGCAATACAATTGGTTTGTGCAAAAACTCGTACTTCACAACTCCTATTGTTAGGGTCAATCATGAATTCTTAACGAAGTTCATTTCAACCAAACTTGTCTATACTCCTACAGTATCCTCACTTTCCAGCCCGAAATTGACGACATAACATGCTGGTCGAGCGTTTTTAAGGATTGTTACGCCAACTGTTACGCCCAATTCTTAAACTCCCTCAACTCGAGAAACCTCGAATGAAAGGGAGTCATGAAAAATACCATTCGCAACCTGTTGATCGTTTTGATGTTGTTCGTTCCGAGCATTGCCCACGCCCAAGAAAACTTCTCGGTTGGGGCAGCCCTGACCTCAACGTTTGCCGGCATTGGACTTGGCATCGACGTTGGCGTTGGCGAACGCGGCTCGAGTGACGCTGTGCGTTTCGGGGTCTGGTTGAACATCCCCAGTAGCGCCTTGCAAACCAAAAATTTTGGTGCGGGTTTCAAAGTGGTGCTGATCTCGTACAACCCATTCGATATTTTTGCCATACCCTTGGGCGGTTACGGCGACTTTTTTGCCATTTACACGGGTGTTTACGGCACGTTGGGGGTTGGTGGCAATTCTGGTTTCTTTCTTGGCGTTGGCGCGTTATTGGGCGTCGAACTCAACCCGATTCCACAAGTCTTTGGTTTGTACGCCGAATTTGGTTTGGGATTTGGAATTCCGTACATTGTCGATGCGAATTTAACGGTGGGTGCCAAAATTTTCGTTGGGCGCTTGTTCTAAACGTTAGTTTACAAATGTCTACCGCATTTTGAGAGTTCTTGAGCGTGACGGTAAACCTGTAAACTCTAAACAAGAACCTCGAGTGACGATTTGAGGCTTCCAGCCCTTATGACGACACAAAGTACTGCCCGAACCATTTTCTGTTCAACGTTGGCTTGAGGGGTCAGCTTGCAACCCTCGAGCCAAAACGGTCAACGCCTGACCCCTTAAGCTCAGGGTTTTTGTATACTCGTGCTCGCAGCTCGAGCATAGAACTGCCAAAACTGAAACTAAGGGAGTTGAGACGGCATTGAAAACACTTGAAAGATTGAACGCACTCGATGCGGCGGAAGTTTACGGCGTGCCAAACTGGTCTGGCGGCTACTTCAAAGTTGGCAAAAAGGGCTTACTCGAAGCCACCCCGCACGGCAGCGTTAAAGGCGCACCCTTACTGAAAATCATTGATGACATCGTGGCACGCTTTGAAAGCCTGCCGGTGATCCTCAGGTTTCCACAGATTTTGCAGTCCAGAATTGAACAATTAAACCAAGCGTTTAAAGACGCAATTCTCGAGTACAAATACCCCAACCATTACCAGGGTGTGTTTCCGATCAAGGTCAATCAACGCCGCATGGTGGTCGAAACCATTGCGCAGGCGGGAAAGCCCTTCGCGCATGGACTCGAGGCGGGTTCCAAAGCCGAACTTGCGCTGTGCCTCGCACAAGATTTGCACCCAGACGCTCTGCTTTGTTGCAACGGTTTTAAAGACGACGGTTTTATACGTCTGGCGCTTTGGGGCAAAAAATTGGGCAAGAACGTGGTCATCACCCTCGAGAAATTTTCCGAACTCGAGCGCGTGTTGCGGGTCGCCAAAGAGATTGGGGTGCGTCCGAGCATTGGCGCACGCTTCAAATTGCACGCCAAAGGCTCGGGGCAATGGGAAGAATCGGGCGGCGACCAAGCCAAATTTGGTTTAAACGCCACCGAGCTTCTGGCAGTCGTGCGGCGTCTCGAGCAAGAAAAAATGCTCGACTGTCTGGTGATGTTGCACTGTCACGTCGGCAGCCAACTGACCGACATTCGAAAGATCAAAGTCGCGGTGCGCGAAGCCGCGCAAACCTATGCCGAGCTTCACGAATTGGGCGTCGGTGTGAAGTACCTCAACGTTGGCGGCGGGCTGGCAGTCGATTACGACGGCAGCAAAACCACCTTTTACGCCTCCGCCAATTACACCCTGCCCGAATACGCCAACGACATCGTGTATAGCATCATGGAAACCTGCAAAGGCGCAGAACTTACGCCGAGTGCCTTCCCGATTATTGTCACCGAATCTGGTCGTGCCGTCACCGCGCATCATGCTGTACTGATTTTGCCCGTACTCGAAGTCAGCGGACCGACACGCTTTGCCGACGCACTCGAGCCAGGGTACGAAGACCAACATCAGTTGATTACCGACATGGAACAAATTCTCGAGGCAGTGACCTTAAAAAATTACCGCGAGAGTTATTTTGACGCCGTGGACGATAAAAACACCATGCACAACCTGTTTGATCTGGGATATTTGAGCTTGCGTGATCGTGCCAGGGGCG
>JANMUC010000391.1:0-25522 GCA_031391225.1 Deinococcales bacterium | reverse complement strand
ACGACCCCTCCGTCTCTCGCTGCGCTCGAGCCACCTCCCCTACCTAACGGCAGGGGAGAACTAAAAACACTGGATTTTTGTTGTGGTGAACGAAAAAACGGATTAAGTCGGAGTGTATAGGCTTGTCTCTACCCTTTTTTTGGTTCTGATGACACGAGGGTAAGGGTTTTCTCGAGCAGTTGTTCGACTGAAACCTTGCCCGAAAGTAAATCTTGCATTAAACCAGTTTTGAGAATCTCGAGTTTTTTGAGTTGTGTTTTTGTGTAAAAAATTTGATGGTCATTTTGCTCAAACAAATCTACAATCCTGTTTTGCTCGGGAATTGATGGTACGGGAACGGGAAGCAGTACAAGTTTTTCTTTCGTTAGGTGGGCGATGCTCGTTTGAGACGTGAAATTACTGAGCAATCCTGTTCGTGCAGCGTAACGCATGAAAGGCAACATGAACTTGGGTAAAATACGATTGTCTCGAGGTCTTAAACGGTGAATTGCTTTTTGAAAATAACAATCTGTCAGTTCATCGTTCCATAGCGCTGTACGTCCTACCTCGCCACCTTCACAAACAAGAAGATCGCCTTTTTTGAGTGCGTATTTTTCCCGCTCAAAGTCACTAAAATCCATTTCCTCGAGATCAGAAGTGTCTACCTTATCCCATTGAACGTTTCTATTTGCCAAATACCGAAAAGGTGATAGCCCTTTTTTGGCTTCTTTACTTAGCATTTTGCCAAGTTGTGTTTCAAAAAGCTCACCCAACTCAAAAACTTCCCACTCGAGCGGGATTTTTCCAAGTACCGAATCCTTAAATTCGTGCGTGTCCAAATGCCGCAAACGCCCGTGTTCGTCTATGCCTTTGGTCAGCAAATCTTGCATCAAACCATTTTTAACGCGTTGGTACTTGGCAATTAAAGCTTGGGTTTGCTCGAGCGCACAGTCTACACTCGAGAGGATTTGCGCGATATTTTTTTGAGTCTCGAGGCTGGGAAATGGAATTCTCAAATCCCCCACAGCCGATGTTTTAAGGTGCAGAACGGTTGAGCCACCTGAATTGTCACGCATGAAACGACGCGCTTGAGGCATCATCAACTGATAGTAAAGATAATCCCTATTGACGGGCGCGTTTTTCTTGATCTCGAGACGCGATAAATCCATTGAAATGATTGGTTGATCTCGCCCAATTTCTTCAGGAATAACAATCGGACATCCAACAATGTCACCATCTCGAGTCAAATCGGTATTTGCGATAATCAGATCGCCAGTTTTAACAATTGCTCTTTGGTCAATAACGCCTTTGTAATATTTGATTCCTTCAGCATTAAAACCGCCTGCTTTTGAAACGCATTTCAAAGTGATAAATTTCCGATGATGTTCTTCATCGCTGTAATCACTACTCAAATACGTTAGACCTTTGACAAGTTCAACATACGCACCGAGCGGTTTCTCGTTCCAATCATCCAACTTCACGCCACGTACTCCAATTGTTTCAAATACTGGCGCAAGGTTTGCATGGTTTGGTTGCGTTCGGTTTCTAGGGTGTCGGCGGGTACGGCGTACTTGTCCCACAGGTTCTCGAACACCAAAACCAAAGCGCGTTTTTCGGCGTTTAAGTAACGGTTTAATTGATCCAGCACCAGGTCGTGGTGTTTTTGCAAGATCAAACTTTTGGCGGTTTCTTCGGTGATTGTGCCACCAATCGCGGCGTGCAGGGTTTCAATTTTTTTCAAGCGCTCTTTCAGCACGGCAATGTCTGCCTCGAGTTTCTTGGTTTTATCGGCGGGTTTCTTGCCTTTTTTGCTGGGTTCAATCTCGGTTTTGGCGGTGTCCAATTCGGCTCGGGCTTGGGTTAACAGGGTTTGCGTTTCCAAGGTAACTTCTTCTGTGCCAAAGCGTTTTAGTTCGAGCTTTAACTCGAGTTCTTTTTCTTTTTGCTTGCGGGTGTCTTTGGCTTCTTTCAAATTTTTTTCGCTGCTCAGGATCAAATCCCAGATTGCCTCGAGTTTGCCGGTGTCCGCAACGTCGGCTTCTTTGATGGCTTTTTTGATTTCGCTCGCGCTGACCGTAAATTCTTCGCCGCCTTCAACATCTTCGGGCGTGTAGTCGAGGAATTCTACGGCGCTTTCAATACTTTCTTGCAGTCGTGTTTCCTCTTCGGCAATATTTGTCTCGAGCGTGTCAAGTTCGGTTTGTTCGGTTTGAAAAAAGTGTTTGATCAGGTACGAATCTGGAATCAGCGTGGCGCTCCAACCGTTTTGGGTGATGGTTTTCAGGTCGTATTTGATACCGTCCCACCAGTTCACGAACACACCCGCGACCTGAAACGAATTTAAAATGCCAATCGGCTCGAGGGCGTTCAGAATCGAACGGGTCAGGGCGCGACGCACTTTGGGAATGCGTTTGTTTTTGGGTTGATCGTCTGTTACGCCCTCGAGTTTGGCAAAATCGCTGCTGGCTTGTGCCCACCAAGCGATCAGGTGTTGCTGCATTTCAAAAACGGTTCGTTGCACGTCCTGGTTGCTTTCAATGCGTTCGCGCAAATCGGCACGGTTTGCAATCTCGCTTCTAAAATCCATGTATTTCTGGTCTTGCTGCTCGAGCCTGCGGCGCAAGAGTTGTTCGGCTTGAAAGTCGAACTTTTCGCATTGCGCTTGGGTCGCTTCGACTTCGGAGGTGGGCACGCCGCCGATCAAATGGGCGCGAACGTCTTGCGGTTCGGGCGGCGGGGTGTTGTCCACAAACCTACGGATGTTCAGGTTGTAATCGTGCCCATCCCGAATTTCGGTGATGCTAACAATTCTCGAGTAACTTGGAATTTCGACGCGGTGCGAAAGCACGTACTCGATTTTGTCGGTGTCTTCGGGGCGCAAGGCGTTCTGGTTTTTACCCTCGCTAAATTCGGCATCGGCGTTGATGAACAAGACCGTGCCGCGCATGGTGTCGGGTTTGTTCTTGTTCAAAATGATAAGGCAGGCAGGAATGCCCGTGCCGTAAAACAATTTGGGCGGCAAGCCAACAATCGCCTCGATCACATCTGGAATTGCGCCTTGTTTACCCTCGAGCATGGCTTGACGAATCTCTTTTTCCTTGCCGCCTCGAAACAGTACGCCGTGCGGCATAACCACCGCGCCGCGCCCGTTGGCTTTTAAGCTGGCAAGCATGTGTTGCACAAACATCAAATCGGCTTTTTTGCCCGTGGATGGGGCTTGTCCGTACATGAATCGTTCCTGGCGTTGCGCGTTTTGATCGTCCCAATTTTGCGAGAACGGCGGGTTGGCGATCACGCGGTCAAATTGGCGCAAACGCCCACCCGTCACGTTCAAAGGCTCGAGCAGCGTGTCACCAAATTCGATGTGCGAGTTGGTCAGGTTGTGAAGCAGCAAGTTCATTTTGGCAATCGAAACCACCACGCCGTCCGCTTCCTGCCCGTGCAACTCGAGATTTTGCGGGTCGCCACCCTCATCTTCGACGTATTGGGCGCTTTGAATCAGCATTCCGCCAGACCCAACGGTGGGGTCGTAAATGCTCATGCCTTCCTGCGGTTTTAAAAGTTGCACCATCAAACGCACGACTCGAGGCGGGGTGTAAAACTGACCACCTTTTTTACCTGCACTATCGGCAAAGTATTTGATGATAAATTCGTAAGCTGCGCCCAGCAAATCAGGGAATTCAAAATTGTCATTGACCAGTTTGATCGTATCAAAATGCTGAATCAGTCTCTCGAGCACCGCGTCGGTCAGTTTGGGTTTGCTGTTGATCTCGGCTTTGAAATTTATGTGGGTTAAAACGCCGCGCAATGGTTCGTTGTCTTCCTCGAGTGCTCGCAAGGCGACATTCAGGACATTGCCCAGATTATTGTGCGAGTTGCGAATGGCAGGTTGTGCTTGACCGTTGGTGTCCGTAAACGCTTCGTACCATCTGGCTCGAGGCGGCACAAAAAAAGTGTCACCATACGTGATTTTTTCGATCAGCAATTCTTCAATTTCGGCTTGGCTAAAATGCTCGCGTTCTAAAAAGCGTGTCCGCAGTTGCTCGCGTTTTTCCACGAACACATCCGCCATGCGTTTTAAGAACAGCATTCCAAAAATATATTCCTTGTACTCGGCAGCATCCATTTTACCGCGCAAAATATCGGCAGCGGTCATCAAAAAATTCTCGAGCTTTGAAAGTGAAATAACGTTTCTTTGCTTCAAAATGATCCCCTATACAAAAAACAGTGTTTTTCTTATAGTAGGATAACACGTGCATTTTTTACTGTCATGCACGAATTCAAGCTTAAATCGTGACCCAACTCAAATGCAGAATTAAAGCTCGAGCAACCCTTCCCTGACTTTCCGCGTATGATGCGTCAAATGTCAGAACCCAAACGCATCGTCTCAATCTCGCTCGGATCAAGCAAACGCAACGCCAGCGCCCAATACGATGTGCTGGATCAAACTTTTTTACTCGAGCGTATCGGCACGGATGGCAGCATGGAAAAAATGGCGGAACTGTTCCGCGAACTTGACGGCAAAGTGGCGGCGTTCGGTTTGGGCGGCACGGATTTAAACATTGTCGCAGGCGATAAAAGTTACAGCTTTAAGGACATCAAAGCCTTGGTCGCCAACGCCAAAATCACGCCCGTTTTGGACGGCGGCGGCTTGAAGCACACCCTCGAGCGTGAAGCCATCAAGCAACTCGAGCCTTTGATTGGTTGGAATGGTCGTAAAACCTTGATGGTATCGGCGGTGGATCGTTTTGGCATGGCGGAAGCCCTGGCGGAGGCTGGTGCAGATGTCTTGTACGGCGATTTGATTTTTGGTTTGGGTTTGCCAATTCCGATTCGTTCGATTGGCACGCTCCGAACCTTCGCGCAAATTTTATTGCCCGTCATTACCCAGTTACCGTTTAAATGGTTTTACCCGACGGGCGAAAAACAAGATAAAATTGAGCGTGATGCTCGAGTCAGGCATTACGAATGGGCAGATGTGATTGCGGGAGATTTCTTGTACATCAACCGTTATCGTCCCGAAAAACTGATTGGCAAAACGATTCTGACCAACACCATCACGCCCAGCGATGTCGAGGCTTTGAAAGCGGCTGGCGCAAAACGCCTGATTGCGACCACGCCAAAACTGAATGGGCGCAACTTTGGAACGAACGTCATGGAAGCCTTTTTTGTTGCGGCAAGCGGTAAAAACCGTGTGCTGACGCCGCAAGAATTGACCGAATTTATCAAACTTGTTGGTTTTAAACCTGAAGTTTACGAACTCAATCCGTAAAATCTCGAGCATCTTTGGTTTTTAGAGAAATTCGGCGGGTGAAACTTTAAAATACGTTCCAAGTGCCTTGGCAATGCTTTTGCTGATGCCGCGTTCGCCTTTTAAAATCTTAGAAATCGTTGGTTGGTCTGCAACGCCAGCGCGTTCTAAATCTTTTTGTGTCGTGTTGTGTTGATCCATCCAGAACTCGAGCACGTCTTTTGGCGTGCCAGCATCTGTAATGACTTCGTGTTCGTCTTCCCATAAACTTGCATAGTGCATTGCAAGGTCTAAGAGAGCGCTGTATGGGTTGTGCTCGAGATCATCCACAGTTTCTGTAATTTGCTCAATCAACTCGAGCAAATTTTCGTACTCGAGTTCTGTAGTGGGTGGTGTGATGTTCAGTTGATTGGCATGTTTTGCCCAAACTGTCATGGTTTTGGTCGTATTTAACATAGTTTTTCTTTCTCTCGAGTGATTGCGCTCGAGACGCATTTTGATTGCATCTGACATCTACCGTCATTCAGATTTTTTAGTTTTTACCCGCATTTCCTCAGTCCACAGATCATATTGTTTATGGGTTAAAACCTTGTCTACATAGACTTTTTGCGAGGTGTAAATCATTTTGACAATCAATCGGTATTTATTACCACCAATGTTAAAAACGGTGTATCTGCCAACCAAGTCAGCACTTGGAAATTGTTCACGCAGTTCATTCGTGTTTTGATAGCGCGTTCGACGCATATGCTTGAACCATATCGTCAATGGAATTTGAGCGGGTGGATACTCTGTCCAGAACTTTCTGAGTCGGGGTTTTGCGATGACGTTCACTGAAAATAGAGTATGACAAAAAGCCATACCTGTCAAGTCATGCTCCTGGATCAAGTGATTTTACTTCTTAACACTCAACCGTTGCGCCTCGAGCATCGAAGCTTTCGCATCTGCGCCACCGATCAAACAACGCTCGAGTTGATTCTCGAGAATCGCCCGCCAGTCTTGAAAGTCAACCAAATGCGGCAGGTTGTAACTGCGATCTAGCGCCTCGAGTCCGGCTTTCATAACCGCATTGTTGGCAAAATCGCCCAGCAGTTTGACGGCACTTTTGCGAACGGGCAGGTAATAGCTTTGCTTGTCGAACTTCGCCAGGTTTTCTGGTTTGACCAAGTATTGCCAGAATTCAAACGCGCCTTTATTTTGCTCACTCGAGTTACTTTTGAACGTCACCAATTGGGTTTCGCCAGCAATGGTTTTACCCGGCAGGGCAACCGCACCAACTTGAAATGGGGCACTCGAGGGCAGGAAAGGGTAAGCGCTGGTTGGCACGACCACCATGAAGGCTTTGGTGCGCAAGAAGTCCACCACGGCAAAATTGGCTTGTCCGAACGTGCGAATGATCGCATATTTGGGGGTTAAGTCTTTAATAAATTGCAGGGTGCTGATCGTGGTGGCTTCATCAAAGGTCGGTAAGTTGTCCGAACCGAGCAAGTTACCGCCTCGGCTCGAGACCATCGAACCAAAAATCCAGGCGTCGGTAAAGAAGATCGCGCCTTTGCTGGTACGGTTGGTTAAGGCTTTGGCAGCCGTGGCAAATTCATCCCAGGTTTTGGGCGGGTTTAAACCTTTGGCTCTGAAAGCATCGGCGTTGTAAAACAGCAATAAAGTGCTGGACGCCCATGGTAAACCCAACCTCGCGCCAGAAACATTGCCGTTGTCCCAGAAGGTTGGAAAAAAATCTTGGGTTGTGCCTTTGGGTAAACCTGCAATTTGTTCATTCATATTCTCGAGAACACTGGGTTTGGTCAATGCCAGGGTGCTAAAAAAAGCGTTGTCCACCATTGCCATGCCGGGCAATCCACCCGCCCGAAGGGCAGCCGTGAGTTTGAATTGAATGGTTTTAAAATCGCCAATGTATTGTGGATCAATCTGGTATTTGCTTTGGGATTTGTTAAAATCTATAGCAAATTGATCCAGAACGCTCGAGCCTGTCTCTTGACCCAAGTAATGCCAGAAGGCAATTTTGCTGGGCGCTGCAAATGCAGTCCCAAAACCAAGCACAATGGGCGCAAGCATGGCGCTTACAAAAGAAAAGAAAACTCGAGATTTCACATGGTTACTATAGCCTGCCATTGCTGAAAGCCTTGTGTGAAACACCCCAATGCTTGTTCAGCGCACATCAATCAAGGCTTTAATTTGGAATAAAAAATCCTGACCGTTTGGTCAGGATTTTTTTCTGAGCATGTTGTTTAGGCGTCGTGCATGATTTTGTCGAGACGGTCAATCATGGTCTTAAAGGTGGTGGCACGTTCGATCAGGCGACCACGGTGTTTTTCCATGCTGGCTTTGGCTTTTTTGGATTCGTGTAAAACCACACGAATGTCATCGAGCGGCATGTCCACTTCGCGCAAACTACGAATGCGTTCGGCAGTTGGGATTTGCTTTAAGTCGTAATACCGATAACCAGTTTCGTTGTCTACGGTATTGGGCTGGAGCAAACCTTCTGCGTCGTACAGGCGCAAGGCGCGAACAGAGAGTCCTGTGAGTTGAGAGAACCGACCTATTGGAACGAGATTCAAGAGTGCCTCCTTCTTTTTCTTAAAACACGTCTTCAAACCAAGGCTTAAATACGCATTGCGAGATTTAATCAGGCAAATGTGTCTCTTTGACAAGACATTCCAAAACGCAAATTCCCCAATCCGAATTTTGGTTTTTACACATTATTTCTGATTAAACGTTTCGAGTCTGAAGTATACCCTAACGTAAGGGTCAAGCAACGAAAAGTGTTGAAGAAGTTGGCTTGAACCTCAAAATAACAATACTCTTCCTGGATAGATTTTATGTGAATATTGCACATTTTAGCGTCTCTGATAGGGCTTTTGCGCTTAGATTACTTCAAAAATATGAAAGCGTTCTCATTTGGAGATCAAAGTAATGAGGCTTGGTTTGGCAAAAGTATTCTCTAGGGTAAGGGTTTTAGGGCACTTTACAACCTTATACAAGATTAAGGACCCTGACCTAAAACGTCGGGGTTCTTTTTTGGATTTAAGTCAAAACTTCAAACCCCTTAGCAATCAATTCAAAATCCGTGCGTCCAATCTCGAGGTGTCCACGCAAAAACGGATACCCCCAACGTTTGAGGTCTTGAATGAACTCGAGCTTGGCAATCAACGGGCGGATTGGCACGGTTTGGGCAATCTCGAGAGACCTCACATCGCGTCGCCAGGGTTTGAAATCGCCCAGGTCGGCTTGATAGGTTGGGTGGGCTAGAATTTGTCCAATGGCTGTGAAGGCTTGCAATATTTGGCTGTCGGGCGCAAGTTGTTGACGGGGCGAATAATAAATAATCCAGTCATCTGCTTGCATTTTCTCGAGCGCGGGTTTTTTGCCGTGCCCAAGTTGACAAAATCCGCCCTTAATACCGTTCAGAACATGATCGTAAGAGGCAACGCCAATCCAGTAACGCATTTTATTCCTCCAGTAAATTCCTCAAGTCTCGAGCAAAATTTTGTGTTTGCTCAAGCTTAGAAAAAAAGCTTTTGTCCACCGCTTCAACTTTTTTGATGGCAACGTTCACCAATGCCAGACCTTTTGGTGTGATCCTCAATAATTTGGCTCGAGCGTCCATTGGGTCAGTCTGACGCGCTAGATAACCCTTTGATTCGAGGGTTCTGACCACCTGCGAGGTCATCATGACATCGGTATTGGCGTGCTGCGCCAGCAAGACTTGCGGAATGCTGGCTTCTTGAATTGAAAGCCACGCCAAACTTGCCAGCAGCACAAATTGCACATGGGTTAAATCCAGAGGCTCGAGGGCGGCACGGATTTGGCGTTGCCAGGCGTTGGTGACGCGCCAGAGTAAAAAGCCTGGATTGTCGTTGGGTTCACTAAATTCGGTTTGAAGCTGCATGAATAATGCTACCTGACTCGAGTCGGTTGACGTTAATTTATTGTTCTGCGGCAAGTTTGGCAAGGTTCGCAACCGTGCTTGGCAATCGTTCAGCAATTCCCGCCCCAAGTGTATGAACATAACGCTCCCACGCTTCGCCTGTAATTTCGCAGCGATGGGTGATGCGTGTGCCCTCAAAAGTTGGCTCGAGGGTGTGGGTGAAGACCACATTTGCCCCTGGCAGTTGGGTGCTGTTGCTAAATCCTTGGTTGGGTGTGACGGCAAGCAGGGTGAACGGCATTGGGGCGGGAGCGCCGACTGGGTGCACCATGCCAACATTCCCCGCTTCAAACGCGCCTTGCAGGGTTGTGGCGATCAGGTGAGTGTCCCAGCGTTTCCAGTTTGGGAAATCTGCATACAGGGCAAAAATGGCTTCGGGTGTTGCGCTCGAGGTGCTGCTGGCTTGGGTTGACCACATAAAATCCTCCTGGCTCGAGGGTGCTTGAGCAGTAGTGTTGATTGATGACTTGAGATTGAGAACCGAATCTGATTCTGTTGTCAGATAATAAGCGCACTTATTAAAATTGTCAAGCGGTCATCTCGACTTCAAGATTAGACTCGATTTGAGGTTATCCCATACATTGGGTTTCATGACCACGCTCGAGACATGCCCTGGCTGCCAATCCGTACTGCCAAGAATTGAAAACGGTGCGACCCACCGTTACATGACCTCATCTGCGGCGTGTTGGGCAATCTTCAATTCGTTGAACACCCCAGAACAACCCATTGCAGCTACGGCGTTCAACAACCTGATCGTAGATGCCTACGCCGTTCAGCACCCAGGCACACCATCGGATCAAACCATCAATTCTGTCGCCATTCATGCCATGGTGCTTTACGGCATTCTGATGCGTGGTTTTAAGCCAGACCAAGCCTTGTGGTTGCGTCAACGTCCAGGGAGAATTAAAAGTACCGACAAACACTCGAGGTTTCACTGGTTAACACCACCCTCGTTTGACTCGAGTTTGACTGTTGCCGATGTGGCGGCAGGCAAGACCCCGCTCGAGCGCTCGATATTGGTCGAACGTTGGGTCAAAGACGTTTGGTCGCGCTGGTCGGCTTTGCACCTTGATCAAATCGGGATTTGGTTTGAACGTTACGTGATCGCAGAACAATTTAAACTCAAGTTACGCTGAACACATCAAAAATACTGTTCTGGCTTTAACCTCGAGACATGATCGACGCGTTCATCGGCAACACTCCAATCCTCAAACTCGAACGCGTGACCAATCCTGACATGGGCGAAGTTTGGGTCAAGCTCGAGGGGCAAAACCCTGGCGGCAGCATCAAAGACCGCACGGCGTTCAGCATGATTTTGGACGCCGAGGAGCGCGGTGTCCTGAAACCTGGCGGTTTGATTGTCGAACCGACCTCGGGCAATACGGGCATTGGTTTGGCGCAAGTCGCGGCGGCAAGAGGCTACAAACTGATTTTGACCCTGCCCGCGCAAATGTCCGAGGAACGCAAACGCACGCTTCGGGCGTACGGCGCAGAGTTGGTGCTGACTGACCCAGAGCGCCGAATGCTCGCCGCCATCGAAGAAGCCGAACGCATTCGGGATGCGACGGGCGCTTGGATGCCCAATCAATTCGAAAATCCTGCCAACCCGCGCATTCATTACCAAACCACCGGTCCAGAAATCTGGCGTCAAATGCATGGCAAAATTGATGCGTTCGTCTACGGTTCGGGTACGGGCGGGACGATCAGCGGCGTTGGGCAGTATTTGAAAGAACAAGACCCGAAGATAAAAGTCATTGCCGTCGAACCCAAACGCTCGAATGTGCTGTCCGGCGGCACTCGAGGGGAGCACGGTTTTCAGGGCATGGGACCTGGTTTTATTCCCAAAAACCTGAACCGTGATTTGCTGGACGACATCAAAACCGTGCTCGAGGAGGATGCGTTTCCATTGGCGCGGCAACTTGCCAAACAGGAGGGTTTGTTTGTTGGCATGAGCGGCGGCGGCATGATTTACACCGCGCTCGAGCTGGCAAAAACTTTGGGTTCAGGAAAACGAGTGGTGACGATAGCTTGCGATACCGGGGCGCGATACTTAAGCACCGCATTGTTCGCCGAAGATGCCGTAATTGAAGCCTCGAGCCATCATATTTAAGTTTTTTTGCGTATTTGAATTATTTTTTTTGTTTTCAACATAAAATAATGTGCTATTGACCTTACAAGTTGTCACACACAACGATTTTTGTGCTAAGGTCTTCAGAAGTGATTCGGGGAAGCAAGAAATTTCAATTGCCTTCACGGGAAACCGTTCTGTACGGAATCCTGACCTTGGTCATTGCTTTGGGTTTATTGCAAATCAGTGCACTTTTGGGTTTGACCCTGTTCAGACAACTCGAGATGAATGCCAACATCCGCAGTGAACAAACCCGCGTCATTAAACTTCAAGAAGATGTCAAAAACCAAAAAACGCGTTTTCAGGAAGCCAAAACCGATCCTGTTTACCTCGAGTTTGCCGCCAGGAATCTGGGGTTTATCAAAAAAGGCGAACGTGTGATCGTTCCGACCAACAAACCAAACCTGATCCTGACACCCAAAAAACCAAAATGAAACTCGAGTTGCCAAAAAATCTGCCTGACACGGCTGGAGTACGGGCGCTTATAGAGGTTCTCGAGCGAGTCGAACTTGGTGTGACCTTAAGTTTGGGAAAGATTTGCGGTTCTAAAGTGGCGGTGGTGGCACTGGGCGACTCACTCGAGGTGTACAGCCTGACGCTCGAGCCTCATGAACTTGAAAACGCGGATGTTGCCAAAGCCAAAGCCTTAGAATTTGTGGCGGAATTACAGGCTTACAACCTCGAGATGGTTTAAAGGTTTCTCGGGTCAGTTGTCACGCTTGCGATTAAAAGCACAAGCTATGATGAAGCTCAGCGCTCGAGGTTCATCAACCAGCGCTCTCGAGGTTACATATGTTCAGATTGATTGCTGACCTGGTTTCCAAACGCCCTGCCTGGGTACTGATCTTTTGGGCTGTGCTGCTGGTCGTTTCCGCACCGTTCGCCGCGCTTGCGCCAAAACGATTGGTCGGCAGCGCCAGCGCCACCAAAAACAGCGAAGCGCAAATGGTCAACAAACTCTTTGAAACCAAATTCGATCAAAAGCAAATTGACCGCACAATACTGGTTTCCGAAAGCAACCTCTCGAGCGACGATGCAAATTTTAAGAGCCAATACAAAACCTTGACGACCGAACTGGGTAAACTGGATGGCGTCTCGAGCGTCACGCGGTATTACGATGACAGCCCCTTAAAACTTCGCAGCAAAGACACCGAATTTGATGGCAAGACCATCACCGCCACGATCCTTGAGACGCGCCTCGAAAAACCTGAACCCGTACTTGAAAGCATCCGCGCGACCGTCAAAGCCAGCCAGATTCCTGACACCAAATTTTACGTGACTGGCGCAACTGCCGTCACCCAAGATTTTTTAACCTTAAGCGAATCGGACACCAAACGCAGCGAATTCGCGGCACTGCCACTGATTGCCATAATTCTGGTGCTGGCATTCGGCGCTCTGGTCGCTGCTGGCATTCCACTGATTGTTGGCATGGTGTCGATCACCATTGCGATGGCAGCCGTGTTCGTCGTCACCCAATTTTTTGATGTCTCGAGTTTTGCGCAAAGTGTCGTCACCATGCTCGGGTTGGGCGCTGGTATCGATTACGCGTTGTTGCTGGTCAACCGATTCCGCGAGGAACTGGCGAACGGACGCGACCCACGCCAAGCCGCCGCCAACACCACGCGCACCGCCGGTCGTGCCGTCGCATTTTCAGGTTTAACCGTGGCAATAGCGATGGCAGCCTTGCTCGTTCCAGATTTGCTGTTCGTTCGCAGCATGGGCGTGGCTGGCGTGATCGTCGTGATTTTAACTGTCCTCTCGAGCATCACCGCCGTCCCCGCCATGCTGGCACTGCTGGGTGATCGCGTCAACAGCCCACGCAAACTGCAATTCAAATTCACCTCGACCACTCAAAGCAACGGATTCTGGCACGCTTGGGCTGGCAAGGTCATGCACCGCCCTTGGCTTTCAAGCATCCTGATTATTGGCTTCTTGCTGCTGCTCGCCAGTCCAGCCTTGCAAATGCAGCTCGGTTACACGGGGGCGTTTGGACTGTCCAACAACGTCGAATCCCGCAAAGGGCTGGCGCTGATTCAACCGCTCGAGCTTGGCGGCGCGATGGATTCGTTCGAAATTGTGCTCGACCTGGGTAAACCAGGCGGTTTTGACAGCGATGCCCGCCGCAACTGGCGAACCCTCGACAAAGCTCTGGTTGCCATGCCCGACGTACGCGTGGTGATTTCACCGTTCTTGGTTGGGCGTTCAGACGCGAGCGGCGGAACTGGCAACGGTTTTGGGGCGCTCGACACCCTGACCAAACGCAGCATCTCGAGTGACCGTCAATACCTGCACATGAGCGTGATCCCAAAAAACGCGGTTCGCCCAGCCGAAATCACAGGTTGGATTGAACGGCTTCGTACCACGATCAGCAATGCAGGATTTGAAAAGCACTTGCTTGGAGGTTCGCCAGTTGGGTCTCAAGAATTTACCGACGCTCTGATAAACGCCATGCCGATTTCAATTGCCACAGTCTTTATTGCCACATTCATCCTAATGGCGGTGGCATTCCGCAGCCTCTTGATTCCGCTCAAAAGCATCATCATGAACACCCTGACCGTCGGCGCAAGTTACGGCATCATCACCCTGGTTTTCCAAAAAGGCTTCCTTGCCAGCTTTTTTAACGTTCCCACCGACATTGGCGCAATCGACTCGAGCCTGCCGCTCGTGATGTTCGCCGTGACCTTTGGACTCAGCATGGATTACGAAATTTTCCTGCTCTCGAGGGTGCAAGAAGCGCACTTGAGCGGCATGAACACCACCGACAGCGTCAAAAGTGCGCTTGAGAAAACAGCAGGGGTGATTACCAGCGCCGCACTGATCATGCTGGTGGTTTTTTCGGCATTTATTCAGGGTGATGTGGTCGCCAACAAAACCATCGGTTTGGGATTGGCGGTTGCTGTGGCGCTCGATGCGACATTGGTGCGACTTATTCTAGTGCCAGCCGTGCTGCAACTTGCGGGAGAATGGAATTGGTGGCTGCCGAGCGGGTTGAAGCGTTGGATGCCAAAAATCAGTCTCGAGCATTAAAAACATTTTTTTGCAATCCTCGAGCCAGTCATTTTGACTGCAACTCGAGGTTTTTCTTTAGATTTTGGTAAGGTGCGCTTCTTGACCAGACTCTATTGGCGAATTCAAAATATCCGTTTTTTGGTGCAACTAACACGATTCAAAAATCATAATGCGTAAGGGCAAGGGCGCAGCAAGCAGCGCCCCTACGAAAAAACATTGTCCTGTAGGGCGCGACCCTTCTTGACCATAAAATGCACCTGTCTTCTTGGTCCCAAAATGCACCTTCTTGCCCCTTACGGCAGCACCTTGCGGGCTTGAGGCGCTTCTTGCCCCTTACTGCAGCACCTTCTTGATGCCAAAATGCACCTGACGGGCGGCATCGCTTCTTGCTCGTAAGACAGCACCTGGCGGGCTACTCGCGCTGACGGGCTTGGGGCGCTTCTTGCCCCTTAAAGCAGCACCTTCTTGATGCCAAAATGCACCTGACGGGCGGCATCGCTGACGGGCTTGGGTCGCTCACGGGCGGGATCGCTGTCGGGCATGGTCGCTTCACACACCACAAACACGTATCCAACGGTGCGCGAGGCGCACCCTACAGTTTCTTGAGGGCAAATATACTTTAAGGATTTCGCTCGAGTTTCATCGATTTGACTTCGAGTGCACTCGAAGGTTTAAGCTTTCCCCTGTGAGCGCTCCCACCCTCAACATTCAACAAGCCGCAACCCACAGCAAGGTCAGTGCACACACCTTGCGTTATTACGAACGCATCGGTTTGCTGCCCACCATCACTCGAGACTCGAACGGCTACAGACAGTATTCCGAATACGATCTTGGTGCAGTCAATATTTTGTTGCGCCTTCGTGACACTGGAATGCCAATTCAGGGCATGAAACGTTTCGCAGCACTGTTACAAGATGAGACTGCCATTCCCGAGCGTTTGGAGTTGCTCGAGCAACATCGGAAAGCCGTGGAAGAACGGATTCTCGAGTTGCAAACCAACCTCGAAGCGATTGAAACAAAAATCCAGATTTACCGTAAAACCACCAAGGGATTCTCGAGTTGCAAACCAAGCTCGAAGTGATTGAAACAAAATTCCAGATTTGGTGTAAAACCACTCTTATTCCAGACTCGAGATCAAACTTGGGACAGCAACTTGGAGGAAAAATATGAAACAAGTTTCGCTTGGCAATCAAGGTTTAAAAGTCTCCCAAATGGGTTTGGGCTGCATGGGCATGAGCGATTTTTACGGGGCTTTTGACGATAACGAATCAATTGGTGTGATTCATTTTGCGCTTGAGCAAGGTTTGAATTTTTTGGACACCGCAGACATGTACGGCGTGGGTCGCAACGAAGAATTGATTGCCAAAGCCATCAAAAATAAGCGCGATCAGGTTGTGATTGCCACCAAGTTTGGCAACATGCGCGACCCACAAACAGGCGCATTTCTGGGCGTGAATGGCAAACCAGATTATGTTCGGGCAGCCTGCGAGGCGTCACTCAAGCGGCTCGAGGTGGACCATATTGATTTGTACTATCAGCACCGGGTTGATCCGAACGTGCCGATTGAAGAGACTGTGGGCGCAATGGCACAACTCGTGAAAGACGGTCTGGTGAGCTATCTGGGACTGTCCGAAGCCGCACCTGCCACAATCCGTCGGGCGCAGGCGGTGCATCCGATCAGTGCGTTGCAAACCGAGTATAGCCTGTGGTCTCGAGAACCCGAAGACGAGATTCTGCCCGTCTGCCGCGAGCTTGGTATTGGTTTTGTGCCGTACAGCCCATTGGGTCGCGGTTTTTTAACGGGTCAGATCAAAAGCCTTGAAGATTTTGCCCAAGACGATTTCCGCCGTCACAGTCCGCGTTTTCAGGGCGAGAATTTTAACAAGAATCTCGAGTTGGTCAGCAAAGTCCAAGCACTTGCCGAGCAGAAAAAATGCACGCCAGGTCAACTTGCGCTGGCATGGTT
This sequence comes from Deinococcales bacterium, assembly GCA_031391225.1. Taxonomy (GTDB): domain Bacteria; phylum Deinococcota; class Deinococci; order Deinococcales; family JAAFIG01; genus JANXTZ01. The sequence goes on along the minus strand of JANMUC010000391.1, from coordinate 9,246 downwards.
GTACAGCCAAGGTGATGAAATTGTGCCAATTCCTGGCACAAAACGCGTCAAGTATCTGGAGGAGAACATTGGCGCTTTGAACGTGCAATTGAGTCCTGAAGACCTTGCTCAACTCGAGAATATTGCGCCCAAAGGCGTGGCGCTCGGTGATCGGTACGCGAACATGGCAGGCGTCAACCGCTAAAAATTTCCTAACGCTTGTCCCACCCAGCCATGCAGGACTATCATGGCTGGGTTTGACATGTCCTCGAGCGCAGACAGTGCTCGAGTTTTAGTGGAGGATTCATGAAAACCCCCGTTCGTGTTGCTGTGACTGGCGCTGCCGGTCAAATTGGCTACAGTTTGTTGTTTCGCATTGCCAGCGGCGCAATGCTCGGCGCTGACCAACCCGTGATCCTGCATTTGCTCGAGATTACGCCCGCTTTAAAAGCCTTGAATGGCGTGGTCATGGAACTTGAAGACTGCGCGTTTCCGCTGCTGGCTGGCGTGGTGCAAACCGACGATCCGAATGTGGCGTTTAAAGATGTGAATTACGCGCTGCTGGTCGGTTCGATGCCGCGCAAACAAGGCATGGAACGTGGCGATTTGCTGGCGGCGAACGGTGGGATTTTCCGTCCTCAGGGGGCAGCACTTTCAGAGCACGCCGCAACGGACGTCAAAGTGTTGGTCGTGGGCAACCCCGCGAACACCAACGCTTTGATTGCCATGAACAACGCGCCAAAATTGGACAACAAACAATTTACCGCCATGACGCGCCTCGACCACAACCGCGCCCTCTCGCAACTGGCAGCCAAAACCGGCAAACCAGTCGCTAGCCTTACAAAAATGACGATCTGGGGCAATCACTCGAGCACCCAATACCCAGATTTGTTCCATGCTGAAGTTGAGGGCATCAGTGCCGCAGCCAGCATTAACGATCAAGCTTGGCTCGAGGGAACATTCATTCCAACCGTCGCCAAGCGCGGTGCAGCGATTATTGAAGCCCGAGGACTCTCGAGTGCCGCCAGCGCCGCGAACGCCGCGATAGACCACATGCGCGACTGGGCGTTAGGCACAAAAGACGGTGACTGGGTCAGCATGGGCATTCCAAGCGATGGCAGTTACGGCATTCCAGAGGGTTTAATGTACAGCTTTCCGGTGACTTGCAAAAACGGTGAGTACAGCATCGTGCATGGACTCGAGATTGATGCGTTCAGTCGAACAAAAATGGATGCCACCGCCGCAGAATTGATCGAAGAGCGCGATGCGGTCAAAGAACTTGGCTTGATTTGAGCAAATAGCGATTAGCCGTTAGCAAAAGCTTGAGAAAAACTTGGCTGGAAGGAAAATTCCTTCCAGCTTTTTTGATGGCTCAAGTGCAGTGTTGAGGCTCGAATAGAAATGCTGGCATTGAGTTTGTGTTTCATCTTCAAAATTTTTTCATACCATTTTTTAAAAATATACGCTCAGAGAAACATATTTAACCTGTTTCAAAGCCTAAAGCTCTTGTGACGCTTTGGTGACGCTTGGGACTTAAACTCGTCTCGAGCATCAAAACAGATGGGTTTTACCAGAGAAATTCTTTTGAGACGTTAAAACTCGAGATGCCGTGTTTCACAAGCCAGTTGCTGGTTTTTCTTTTACCTGAAAGAAGCTGTGTGTGATAGTTTTTCAGTTAACAATGAGATTTCTGGGGGATATCTATGAATCAATTGTTCCGTAAGTTCGCAAGTGTCTTGGGAAGCCTACTCCTCACCCTGTTGGTGGCATGTCCAACCACCACACCAGCAACACCAGATTTTAGTGTGACTTTGGACAACTCGAGCATCTCAGTCAAAAGAACTGAATCAGGGACGCTCGCGGTGAGCTTAAACAAAACTGGGAGCTTTGCAAATTCGGTAGCGCTGAGTCTCGAAGGAGCGCCTACAGGGGTGACCAGCAGCTTTAATCCAGTTTCGACCTCAAGCACCAGCACCTTGACTGTGAACGTTGCCGCTAATGCTGCTCTGGGCGAGACAACCCTGACTATCAAAGGTATTTCAGGTTCTCTGACCAAAACCATTCCCTTCAAATTAACCGTGACCGCCGCACCTGTTACTGGGGATACCACGCCACCCACCGTGGTCAGTACAATCGCCACAAACAACACCAGTGTGACCGTGGTCTTTAGTGAAGCCATTGCAGGGGGTAATCTGGCTACCAATTTTAGTTTTCCATCCCAGACATTAAGCGTCACAGCTGCCAGTCTTGCCGCCGATAACAAAACCGTGACCCTGACAACCTCGGCACAATCTGCCATCTCTTACGCGCTGCTGGTTGGCTCGAGCCTAACCGATTTGGCAGGGAATGCCTATAATCTGACCTTACAAAATACAACCCTGACTACGTTTCAAGGCACTAACTCGAGTATTACTTCGGTGGCTGCCAGTTCAGACATGCCGATTGTCAGTGGTGGAACACAAGCCAATTTAAGTGCTGTGGTCGTGGGAACAGGTACGTTTAGCAATGCGGTCACTTGGAGCATTACCAGTGGCGTTGGTTCATTGTCTGCCACAACGGGTTCACCAGTGGCGATTACCATTCCTAGCACCGCTCCAAATGGCACAACTGTGGTTCGTGCCACCAGTAATCAGGATGCCAGCAAATTTGGCGAAGTCAGCCTGACCATCACAGCAGCACCTACCAATGGTGATACGTCCGTGACCATCAGTGCGGCTGCCACAACTGTGTTGCCTGCCACGGACACCCAACTGACCGCCACAGTTGCAGGCAATGGTACGTTTAGCGATGCCGTGACGTGGAGCATTGTCAGTGGTGACGGTGCAAGTCTGATTAACCCCACAGGCTCATCCATCACTTTTAGTGTTCCAGGTGCCTTTTCCACAGAACGTACAGTGGAGATTAAAGCCACCAGCACTGGGGATTCGACTAAGTTCGGCACAATCATCATGACCATCAAACCAGCCAGCATCACGGGTGTTACCTTAACCGCCGAGAAGTCAGCCTTAAAAACGGGTGAGTCAACCCCACTTTTAGCATTAGTGACCTCGAGTGGCAATCAATTTCAGTTTGATTCAAACGTGATTTGGAAAATCGAAAACGATGGCATTGGAACACTTTTAACCGGTGATAATGGCATCCTCGGAACTTTGGCTGGTCCCAACAGCGGGTACACAGCACCAGCCACTTCTTTTGGACGGATAGTACGGATTACAGCAAGTAGTTTCCAAGACCCAACCCAGAAAAAAACCATTTTTATTAGTGTCAATCCAAACCAAGCCAGTATCAGTGGCGGTCAACACCATACTTTAGCCTTAAAATCAGACAACACCGTCTTGGCTTGGGGACAAGGGGCTTTTGGGCAACTCGGTACAGGCAACCTCGATAACTCACCCGTACCCGTGGCAGTGAGCGGCGCAAAGAACACCAACATCGTGGCGGTTTCCGCAGGTGGATTTCATTCGCTGGCACTTAAAAACGATGGTTCGCTCATCAGTTGGGGCGATAACACCCACGGACAACTTGGCAATAACCTACAAGGCTCTATTAATTCGACATCCGTTCCTGTAGATGTCGGCGTGACCTTCAAATTTACTTCGATAGCCACTGGAGCAAATCATTCACTGGCATTAAGAGACGACGGCAATGTGTACAGTTGGGGTGATAATAGCAGAAAACAACTGGGTAACACTGCACCAAACAACACCACACCAACCTTAGTGCCAGGCACAAGCAACACTGTTGCCATTGCAGCCGGTGAAAAACATTCTTTGGCACTCAAATCAGACGGAACAATACTGGCTTGGGGTTCGGATGAATTCGGGCAACTTGGCGATAATGCTGCTGGCGGAACGACTTCGACGACACCTCAACCAGTACAAGATGCAACCAACATTGTGGCAATTGCGGCGGGTCGGAGTTTTTCTTTAGCCCTCAAATCCGATGGTACGCTGCTGGCTTGGGGCGCAAATTTTAGTGGCGAACTCGGCGACGGCTCGAGTACAGATAGAACGACACCAGTTGCAGTTGGCGGCAGTAACTCCAACAACATCGTGGCAATTGCGGCTGGTCTCAATCATTCTGTGGCATTAAAAAAGGACGGAACGGTACTGGTTTGGGGTTCGGACGAATTTGGACAACTTGGTGATGGAACAGCCCTCGAGGATAAATCCACCCCAGTTGTTATCGGTGGCGCAACCAACATTGTAGGTATTGCCGCAGGTGGATTTCATACACTGGCATTAAAATCCGACGGCACAATGCAGAATTGGGGCAAGGATGACCTTGGTCAACTAGGCAATGGAACACCACTCGAGAATAGCGCCTCACCAGTCTCGGTGTTGTTAGGGGCGTTCACCATTCGCTTACCGTAAACCCTTCGTCTCTCGAGTCAAAGCTAGCACCCGACGTATTAAGTAGGGGCGAACCCCCGTGTTCGCCCTGTTTTTCCGTTTGTATTCAATGAAAAATCCTATAATCACGACCTTTCGGAGGCTCTAAATTTTGTCCAGAAGAAAGTCTTCTGGACAAAATTTTGGCACTCGAGCCTTAGGATTAAAGGCATTCACACTCGAGTTTCATGACAAGTTCTGTTCTCTCGAGCCTCCGCACAATTTTAGCGCGTCCTGCACAAGAATTAGATATGGTACTCAAAACCGTATCAACCACCTAAAACTGCGCCATTGGCAACAAGTCATCTCGTGGAATAATAAAACTGCCTTGGGTTGTGCCTTGAGGCGCGAATTTCTCGAGTTCACGTTGCAGGGTTTTCGCATCCATTTTGCCCTCGAGTGCCTTGCGGTACGCCCTGACTGTGGCTTGCAATGCCTCAGGGCTTTCTTGCACAAATTCAAGGCGATAATGTCCAATTCCAGCTTTGACCCAAGTCTCGAGGTGGCGCATAATTGGGTTGTGATTTCTTTTCAAGATTCTATTTCTGGTGGGTTGATGGGTTTGCTGATCGGTGACGCGCTCGGTGTGCCTTACGAATTTCATGACCCTAAAAACTTGCCCGAAAAAGACCTGCTCGAGTTTGAACCGCCAGCAGGGTTTTCTCGAGCGCACAAGGGGATACCACCTGGCACATGGTCAGATGATGGGGCGCAAGCTTTGTGTTTGCTGGCAAGTTTGCTGAATTGTGGGAAGCTCGAGCCGCAAGATTTGGGCAATCGTTTTATCAACTGGTACGAACACGGTTATCTGGCTGTTGATGCTCGAGTGTTCGATGTCGGCATTCAAACCGCGAACGCGATTCAAAATTTGACTCAAAGCGTTCCAGCGCTTGAAGCTGGTGGAACTGGGGAATACACCCAAGGAAACGGTTCGCTGATGCGGGTTTTGCCGCTTGCATTATGGCATCGTGGTTCGGACGCGGAATTGGTGCAGAATGCTCATGACCAATCTCGAGTCACACACGCCCATATCATTGTTCAAGCCTGTTGCGCCCTATACTGCCTGTGGGCGCGTCGGACGCTCGAGCAAACCCCAAACCCTTGGGATGCCGCGATCGAGTCTTTACGGAACTTCTACACAACACAGCCCGAATACCTGGACGCGCTCGAGGTTGGAATTTTAAGCCAGCAAAACATGCAGCCCAACGGAACGGGTTACGTGATCGACTGCCTGTTCAGCGCAAAATGGGCGCTCGAGCAAGGAGATTTTGAAGCGGTGGTGAAAGCCGCGATTTCACTTGGCAACGACACCGACACCACCGCTTGCGTGGCAGGCGGGATTGCAGGCATTCGAGATGGACTCGAGGGAATACCGATTCGCTGGCGCTCGGAGTTGCGTGGGCAAAACTTGCTCGAGCCTGTGATGAAAGAATTACTGCTGCGCAACCCCCACGTCACCCTTGAAACCGCGCATGAAATATCTCTGAAAGAACAAGAACACGATCAAAATTGGCAGAATCATAATTAAACGCAGGTTCTGTCATGTCCACAGGCTCGAGTGTGGTGTTTTGGAGCATGGTGCTCCTTGAAGCTCAAGAATATTCCTCGAGCCATGAAAACTCGAGGAATACCTGTATTGATCGTATTTTAGTTTGTTTTGGCATTCGCCATGAGTATAGCCAAGCACATCTCGTCGGTGGTGGCTTCCGCCCACATCACGTATTTGGGATCGGTTTTTTTACCTGCAACTTCTGGTTGGTTGGCAACCGAATTGTCAAACACGCAAGTCGTACGAATCACATCGCCGCGTTTGATTTCGACAGGATTCTTAAACCAGTAATTGCCTTGCCAATGAAAGTCCCATTTTGGAATGTACAACAAGGTTTTGGCGCTACCAGTTCCAGGGTTTAGTTCAATCTTGATGCTTTTTGCCAGCAGGTGCATGTGTCCACCTATCGAGTAAAGCGTCATATCACTTGGGTTTTGTTGATCGCAAGTGGCAACAAGTTTACTGGCATCGCCCACAGGTTTTTGATACTGTGCTGCGGTCTGTCCGCAGCCTTGCAACAAACTATTTGGCAAAAACTGCCCCGCCAGAATTCCTGCTCGAGCCACGTTTTCGCGCACGGTGTTCTCTCGGGTGCAAGCAACGTTTTTCAGGTTATCGGGGCAGGGCAGTTCGACGGGTGCGATCCGCAATTGCGATTTGATGGGCGTGAGTTTTGCATCTTCTGGCGCAATGCTGAGTTTGATGCTCGAGCGATCCGATCCAGTTTCGTTGTTGAGGTTGTAATGCACTTCCATAACAATCAATGAACCTTTGAGCATGGGGTTGCCAATACCGTCTGGGAAATGACCCGTTCCCGCCCCGGGTGTCCAGACGCTCAACCAATTGCCGCCTGTGGTGGCGGTTTGGGGGTTGTTGCTCTGAAGACTGGGACCACCGAAACAATCCCAGCCTTTGCCCGCACTGGCGTTGTCCCTTGCCAGCACATCGGCAACTTGATTTGGTTCAATTTTGTACAAAATTGCATGATGAACAATGCGGCGATTGCCTGGTGTGATTTCCACACCTGTAACCATCACATCACGTTTGAAATTTGGTTTCAACACAAAGCAGTGATACACGTCCAGCGACTTAGAACCATCTGGCGTGAACGGAGTTTCGGAGGTTGCCATCTCAATGGTTTCTTCAACGCCCTGCGCATGGGCAGGCGCGAGCGTCCACGCAACATTCGCCAAGTTCTCTGGCGCAAAATGCCCTCGAGCGTGTGATTCCTGCCCAACTTGTGCCGTCTCGAGATTGTTGGTGAGCGCTGCTCGAGCCAGCATAATCACGCCAAAAATGCTTAAGCCAAGCACAGTCATGCCTCGAGTCCAACGCCAGAGTTGCTGTTTCATGATTTGCCTCATTTCTTGTTTTACTTGCGCGGCGCTTTGCCGAGTGGCACTTTGGCTTTTGCCCAATCCTCGAGTATTTTCTTGCTGGCACTGCCAAGCCTGCGTTCATTCAAGAATTTTTGTGATTCGCGGCTGGGTGGAAATGGTGGCATATACTCCTCACGGGTGACTTCGGCGATGCGGTCTGCCCATTGCACAGCACTGGTTGGATTGTCCAAGGCGAACGGCGCAATGCCACCTGCGACATGGCAGGAAACACAGTTTTTCTCGAGGATCGGTTGGACATCAATGTAATAAGTTGGTACATATTGGTTGGCGTTTTGGGCAAGTGCGAACATGCCAAACACGGCAATGCCAGTGGCGGTGAGAAAGGCTGTTACTGCGCGAATCATAGAACCTCCAGAGGGTGTGCTCGAGTGTGATGAATGAGGATTAAAAACTGAGTTTCAAACCAAACCGCACCTCCGCCCCAAAAACGCCTGTTGGATTGAAACTCGAGCCGAGCGCACCATAATTCAGTCCAGCGCTGACCTCGAGTTTGAAACCGTCAGACAGGGTGTAACTGAGGTTGGGTTGGATCGTGCCGCTGCCATCGGTCAGGCTTTGTAGCCAAGCGCCAGAAACGGTGGTGCGGGCATCAAGTTCGCTGCTCGCAATCAATCCAAGGTTGATGCCAAACGCATCGGGTTTGCCCGTGTCACCGCGTTGCCAACGGGAATTCAGTAAGCCAGTCAAATTGATGCCACTGATTGCGAATTCGGTCTGAACTGTTCCCTCCAGACTCGGATTGCCGATGCTGGGAATTGTGCCGTTTGGGTCTTGCGTGAAGGTGTACGCGGCTTCGGCTCGCACCGCAACGCTGCCGATGGTCAAGTTGGTGTCAGCACCGATCACATGAATCCAGTCGTAATTCAGCACGGGTTGTACCGTGAACTGACCAGCCTGTGCAGTTGGATTCAGCTTGATGGTCAGCGTCGGTGTATGGCGTGAACCACCATAAATGCTGAGACTGACATCGCCACCATCAAAGACCGATAAGGCACTGGTAAACCGCAGACCGTACTGAACATTCTCGAGCGTCGCCGTTGGTCGGTTGTCCAAAATCGGGTCTTGTCCGACAATGGTTACACCTGGCGGTGGCGTAATCGCAGGCATTGTTCCCATTGCGGAAGGCAGTGTGCTTGGCGTGAAACCAGGCGCAATCACCCCCTCGAGTGTGATGGTTTCAGAAATATTCCAGGTCGCACGAACCGCAGAAATGGCAATGCGTTCCAGCGTGTTGGCATCAATCGGGTTGATCGTATTGACCACGCCGAGCACATCCACCGAACCCCAGTTAACGATCAGATTTCCTGCACTCAAGTCAACACTGCCCAGGTAAGCCGTCAATACCGTCTCGCCAAGACGAACGCTGGTTGCACCCGTGCTGGCATCAAAGCTCGAGCGCAAGCTGGCGCTGAAAGTTGCGTCTGGAAAATCTTCAGCCCCAAGCGAACCGTTAAACTTTAAAGTGAAGGCTGTGCTACCCGTGGCAGTGCCATAAGTGTTCAAGCGCAAAGTTGCCTCGAGCACACCGCCAATGCTGTACCGAAAATTGCTGGTCGGGGTTGGAATTTCGGGTGTGTCTTGGGTTTGTGCCAAGCCGCTCGAGAGCAGCGCAGCAAGAATTGGAATGAGTTTACGCATGGTTTAAATCCTTATTGAAATGATGGTGATTGGCTCGAGGGGATGTTGACCTCTGACTCTTTCTGGAGACGAGAAGAAGCAATTGTGCTTGCTACCCTCAACCCCCAACCCTGTCTTGCCCTTAAAGCAGCACCTTCGGGCTTGGGCGCTTTGAAATGTCAAGAGTTTGTGGATGCGGAGTTCCGAGACTCATTCCTCTCCTCAAACACCATTGGTGCTAAGAAGCCCAGGCTCGAGTGACGACGTTCGCGGTTGTACCAAACTTCAATCCATTCAAAAATCGTAGCTC